>NZ_VPBW01000002.1:0-206907 GCF_013418535.1 Acinetobacter sp. YH12137
ATGGCAAAGAATTTTCCGAACACAAAAGAATTACTGATGCTGGCATAGAGACGTATTTTGCTGATCCTTACAAGTCTATTCAGCGAGCTAGAAATGAAAATACGAATGGTTTAATCCGTCAATATCTACCAAAATCATCATCGTTTGATGGCGTGTCAAACGAACAAATAGAGCAGATAGAATTTGCACTCAACCATCGTCCTAGAAAAACACTAGGTTGGTATACACCGAGTGAAGTTATGGCTGGTTTTTATACTGTTGCACTTGCCGCTTGAATCCGCCATTTAATAAATAAATTTATTGTAAAAAAAAGCCCACTAAATATGGGCCTATCTCTAATTTTAATGTTACTCCCTGAAAGGGTCACTTTTCCATGACCTAATCTCAGCAAAAACTAGAAGGGTAATGATGGTAAATAAGACACCAATTCCCAGAAAAAAAACATCTTTAGCTAAACCAGCTAGACTAAACGTGATTAAACTAGTAATAGAAGATATAAATAGCAAAAAAAACATAAAAATACGTTTCATTTAACAATAACCTGTTAAAATGGATGATAAATCACATAAATATTATATGTTATAAATGCTGTGATAGATAATAATAAAATTCATTTAATTATTTTATGTGAACTATAAGTTTAAGTAATAATTTTTTAATCTAAATAATTTATATTTGTGATCTTTTATTTCAGTAAAAGTATATATTTATGCTTTTGAATTTATGTATTTAATTTCATTAGATCTCTTTCATAAATCAAAAAACGATCTTCTTTTTGGTTAATATTTGCACTCCGGATTTCTTAGCATTCGTGCATAATCTGCGGATGAAATACATCGATTCAAACAAGCTTTCTGATCCTCAGTTCAAGCGATACACAGGCATCTCATGGTCAACTTTCTATTTGATGGTTGAGCAATTGAAGAAACATGTCCCTGCCAAAGGCAGACCGCCCAAGTTAAGCCTGGAGGATCAGGTTCTGCTCTGTCTGAGCTATTGGCGGGAATACCGAACCTTATTTCACGTTGCGACGAGTTACGGGGTTTCAGAGCCCACAGCCTCAAGAATTGTCCGTCATGTTGAAGACTGCCTGATTCGGTCCAATCTGTTTAATTTACCCAAAGATTTACCCGAGGGCGAAGGCATCGACTGGAATGTTGTAATCGTGGATGCCACGGAAATTCCAATCCAAAGGCCTAAAAAAACAGAAGAAAAGCTATAGCGGCAAGAAAAAGACCCACACTTTCAAAGTACAGGCCATCATTCATTATCAAACTCAAAAAATCCTGAGTTTATGTACGAGTCGTGGTGCCGTACATGATTTCGAACTCTTCAAACGTAACTTGAATCAGATTCCTGCAGGTGCATTTATCCTTGCGGATAAGGGTTATCAGGGAATTTATACAGTGTATCCAAATAGCTTGTTGCCATTAAAAGCAAAGAAGCGCTGTAAACTGGATTCCGAACTAAAAATCTATAATCAGGAAATCAATAAAAGAAGAATTGGAATTGAGCATGTATTTGGCAGTTTGAAAACCTTCAAAATTCTTGCTGAGCGATATCGCAATCGAGGCAAAAGACTAGCATTAAGATTCAATCTAATTGCTGGAATTTATAACTTGGAGCTGAGTGAAAAATGACTTATGAAAGAAATCTAATGTAAACAAGTTTTCCATCATGTTAGGTTTTTTAAATTAATAAAAATATAATTTGTACTTTTGACATACTTATAATTACTGGTGGTGAATGAGTATTAGTAACTCCCTAAGAATAATCCTTTAATCCCATCATTTTTCTTTCAAAATCCCATCATTTAGAAGTACTCATAGGTTAAGGAATAGATATCCTTGTTAGAAATATCTAAACTAGCGATATGCTGTAGTGCTCCTGTTTTTGTCCTAGCAAAACTGTCCGCTTCATCCAAATACTGAAATATGAGTTCTCTAAGGGTTTTGTGCTTAAGTTGCATCTCAGGGTTCAATATTTTTTCAGGGTGCAATTCAATCTCGGCTTCCGTGCGTTTGATTCATTCCTCAGCCAATGATTTTTTGCTGAACGTTTTGGATTGCTTAAATTCAGGGTAGCCTTGACGTTATATACGGATCTGAGCTCTATACCGAGTTGTACCGTCTTTTGTTTGTCGCTTAGTGACCATGCCCATGAATTTGCACCATAAAAATGTAGTGGTGCAAATAGGTTGCAAATAAAGAGCGTTAAAAGTCAATACGGAGCGACTAAACGAAGTTAAATGAGGTTAAAGATTTTGAGTAAAAATAATGTAATTTCAGAATTGTTTGATAGGTCAATAGATAAGAAACTTTGGGTCGCTCCCATGGCAGGTGTCACCGATCGTCCATTTAGAACCTTATGCAAGTACTTCGGTGCGGGTCATGCAGTCAGTGAAATGATGACTTCTGACAAGACCTTGCGCATGAGTAAAAAAAGCTTATATCGGGCGAATTTTGATGGTGAGCTGGCACCAATTTCAGCGCAGATTGCCGGTTCTGATCCGCATGACTTAGCTGAGGCAGCGCGTTATCAGGTTGCAAATGGGGCACAAATTGTTGATATTAATATGGGTTGTCCAGCAAAGAAAGTCTGTAATAAGCTGGCCGGTTCTGCCTTGTTAAAGGATGAAGATCTGGTTGCACGTATTTTAGATGCAGTCATTGCTGCAGTTGATGTTCCTGTGACTTTAAAAACCCGTTTGGGCTATCTCAACGGTCATGAAAATATTCTGCGAGTTGCAAAACGTGCTGAAGACGCGGGGATTGCAGCGCTGGCATTACATGGCCGTACTCGTGAAGACATGTACCTCAATACGGCACGCTATTCTTTAATTAAGGAAGTGAAAGGAATGCTGAATATTCCCGTGATTGCGAACGGAGATATTGATAGCCCTGAGAAAGCTAAATATGTACTGGACTATACAGGTGCGGATGCCATTATGATCGGCCGTGCAGCACAAGGTCGCCCCTGGATTTTTCGTGAAATTGCACACTATTTAAAAACCGGAGAGCATCTGGCTGCGCCAAGTATTGCTGAAGTGAAAGATGTGCTACTAGGGCATTTATCCGAGCTTTATGAGTTTTATGGTGAATATTCAGGTTGCCGTATTTCGCGTAAGCATATTGCCTGGTATACCAAAGGTCTACGTTCCAGTAATGAATTCCGTCAAAATATGTATCAGGTAGAAAACACTGCCGATCAATATAAAGTGGTGGAAAACTATTTTAATGGATTACTGGAACATGGACATATCATGAGCGATGTACAGGTGAATCAGGTGAATCTGCTAGAAACCAAATAAAAAGAGAGATTTCCTAGTTCTTCTAAAAGGTACTGTAGTAAATACAGTACCTTTTTTATCTTATAGCTAAAATTTTATATGCTTCCGTTACATTAAAGACTGTAGTGAACATAGCCGCATATTAAGTTCACTGAAACTGGACAGGATATGGACATTGTTTACGTGAAATTGCTCTAAGCTGAATTTCTAGCATGGCAAGATGTTTATTCAATCTTGTTCATTCTCATGATCAAGGGAGATCTATAATGACAAATACCAATCGTCCAGTTACAGACTTTGGCAATAAAACCTCGACTGAATTACCAGAGGAACGTAGTGACGCATTAAATCAAGATGCAACAGATGCCAGTGCTCGACCAGATTTGAATTCACCTCAAAAAGATAATCCTCGTGTGCCAGATATGAATGAAGGTGAGGATAATGTACTTGCTACCAGTGCAGGTACTTTAGGCGGGGCAGCAGTTGGAGCGACTGCCGGTCTGGTAGGTGGTCCTCCAGGGGCAGTAGTAGGCGGTATCATTGGCGGTGTTGTAGGCGGTATTGCAGGGAATGATATTGCTTCACCTGATCATCCGAAACAGACGGATAACTACGAGCATCCAGAAAATCATCCAGAGGCAGATAATTATCAGCATCCGGACACGATTAAGCAGGAAGATGATTACTGGAGAACTGAGCATACCAACCGTCCGTATTATACGGAATCACGCACTACTTACAGCGATCTCGACTATGATCGTGACTATCGTGGTGCTTATCGGGTTGGTTATGAAAACCGTCCGCTATATGACCGTCAAACTGACTTCGAACATGCCGAACCTGAATTACGAACCAAATGGGAACAGGTAAAAGGTGAATCTCGTTTGAATTGGGAAGAAGCAAAATTTGCGATCAAAGATGCTTGGCATCGTATGACTCGTTAAAAGAACGATATAAAAAAAACCTCTCTTTGGAGAGGTTTTTTTATATTCTAAAATTAAATTTTGCTTTATTTTTGTTTCATTTCCAGCACTAACTGATTAATTAAATCAGAAGCTTCCATCTCACGAATTTGCGCCACATTTGAACCTGCCCAAAACGCGCCATAACCCTGATCACCATGTTTGGACGCTGCTGCATGTAACTGCTTGGCCAGATCATAAGTATATGGATAGGCAGGAACATCCAGACGATTAGGCGTGTCTACGTCTATGTGCCAGTGATTAATGATGCCACGCGCTGGGCGGCCGGAAATGCTGGCACTAACTTGAGTCAGCGGCTTGGACAGTAGCGCTTTACGATAGGCGTCATTGGCATTGGAAGATTTGCATTGAACAAATGCCGTGCCTAATTGTACTGCTTCAGCGCCAAAGTCCATCATCTGACGGGCTTGTTCACCATTCATAATTCCGCCTGCAGCAACCACTGGCAGTGAAAAATGCTGTTTTATTAACTTCACTAGATTAGAGGTTTTGACTGAGGCATCAAACTTGGTACTAAAGATACCCCGGTGACCTCCAGCCTCAATGCCTTGAGCAATGATGATATCAATCCCTGCCGCTTGAATGGCTTTGGCCTCAGCAAAATTGGTGGCAGATACCATCGTCAGAATACCGGCATCTTTTAAGGCCTGAACCTGATGCGGGAGAGGAATGCCAAAATGAAAGCTGACCGCACATGGTCTGGTTTCTAGAACCAGATTCAAGAAATCATCATTGTCTTTAAAACTTGGGTAAATACAGTTCAATTGAGTGGGTGGATTAATTCCGTATTCAGCAAATTTATCTTTAAACTGGTCAATCCAGGCTTGGGCTACGTTTTCATCAAGAGGCTGACTGTCATGACAGAAAAAGTTAACCTGAAACGGACAATCTGTAAGTTCCTGAGTTTTTAAAATCTGCTGGCGCGCAGACTCTACGCTGCTGGCTCCCAAGCCCAGCGAACCCAGACCACCCTGATTTGAAACTTCCGCTGCCAGTTCAGGTGTCGAAACGCCTGCCATAGGGGCCAAGAAAATAGGATGTTTTATTCCGAGTTTTTCTAATAAAGACATAGATTTGCTCCCTGTTACTCTATCTACTTTGCCTATAGCCGCAAAATTAAGCAAATCATATTGGTTATTTTATTTTGAAATAATGCTGTATGGATAACGGTTTAATTACATTTCTTACGACATGAGATGTCGCCACAAAGACTGGAAAGCTATAGTGTATAGCGGGGAAAATTTATAATAGGTTTTTAGCCAACAACTTGCTGAAATCATGTCTGAACGTATCCGAGAAAAACTACAAATTTTAGCTGATGCTGCCAAATATGATGTGTCCTGTTCATCGAGTGGCAGTAACCGTAAAAATAAAGACAAAGGCTTGGGCAATACCGGAAATGGAATCTGTCATAGCTATACCGAAGATGGTCGCTGTGTCTCATTACTGAAAATACTGTTTTCAAATGTCTGCATTTTTGACTGTGCCTATTGTGTCTCTCGTCGTTCCAATGACGTAAAACGTGCTGCATTTACCGTGCAGGAAGTGGTCGATCTGACCATGAATTTTTATCGCCGTAATTATATTGAAGGGCTGTTTTTAAGTTCGGGAATTTTTAAATCAGCAGATTACACCATGGAGCGGATGTTGCAGGTGGTGAAAAAGCTGCGTCTTGAAGAAAATTTTAATGGTTATATTCATCTCAAAACCATTCCCGGAGCATCGCAGGAGATCATTACTGAAGCGGGTTTATATGTCGACCGGATGAGTATCAACCTGGAAATGCCAACCGAAGCAGGCTTGCAAAAGTTTGCTCCAGAGAAAACCCATACAGAAGTGCAAAAAGATCTGGGAATTGTACGGGATCGCTTAATCCAGTTGAAAGATGAACGTAAGATCATCAAATCCGTTCCCAAATTTGTTCCCGCAGGACAGACCACGCAAATGGTGGTCGGTGCGCATAGTGAAACGGACAAAGATATTATTTTGATGGCTGATCGGCACTACAAGGAATTTAAGCTGAAACGCGTGTATTTTTCTGGCTATATTCCGATTAATCCCGAAGAAAAAGCCTTACCTGCAATCGGCTCAGCGCCACCCTTATTAAGAGAAAATCGTCTATATCAGTCTGACTGGCTGATGCGCTTTTATGGTTTTGAAGCAGATGAAATTGTGAATGACCAGCATCCAAATCTGGATCTGGATATTGATCCAAAACTGAGCTGGGCTTTACGCCATCCGGAGGCCTTCCCGGTTGATATTAACCGAGCCGACTACAAGATAATATTACGCGTGCCTGGCATTGGAGTACGTTCTGCCAAAAAGATTGTACAGGCACGCCGTTTTGGTCAGATTCATATCGATCAACTAAAACGGATGGGCGTGGCGTATAACCGGGCGCAGCATTTTATTCGCTGTGCAGATACACCGAAATTTAAAAAGGAGCAGCAATCCCAGCAGATTCGCCAGCAGATTTTACAAGCCGGTCAATCCAAATATCAGCAGCAACTGTCACCTCAACTGGGATTCGGTTTCTGATGGCACAGTACTGTTTTGATGGCACCATGACCGGTTTATTAAGCTGTGTATTTCGGGCTTTTGAGTTTAAAGAGTTTGATGTCAAAGTGACGGCCAATCCGCAGGCACAAAATGGCTTATTCGATGATTTTATTCATGTAGCTCCGAATGAAAGTCAGGGACAGCGGGTCTGGCAAGGCTTAAAACAGAAAGTATCATCCAGTAGTTTAAAAGCCTTTTATTATGCTTTTCTTTCTGAAAAAGAACAGGCATTTCAGAACCTGTTCGATTTTGCAGTTTATGTATTTCAAAATCAGCGGCCGGTTGATAAAGATTATGGCCATCATGCAGTCATCGGAATGTCACAATGGATGAAACAGGTCGGGCGTGAAAAGCATCGTATGGAAGCTTTTGTCCGCTTCAAAAAGGCCAAAGATGGATTGTTTCTCAGTCTGGTCAAACCGGATTTTAATGTACTGCCGATTATTTCCCGACATTTTAAGGAACGTTACCAAGACCAGCGTTGGCTAATTTATGATGAGCAGCGCCAGTACGGCATCTATTACGATTTAAATGATGTGCACCAGATAGAGATGAATGCAGAAATAGTTGATCCACAAATCCGGATTGGACATAGTCAGTCTTTTAGCATTGAACTGGATGATGAAGAAGTACTCTATGATCAGCTTTGGAAAGATTATTTTAAAAGCGTGAATATTCAGGCACGACAAAATATGAAGCTGCATATCCAGTATGTACCTAAACGCTACTGGCGTTATATGAATGAGAAAGTACTTTAAATAAAATCTTCGCCCAAGTTTAAGGCATAATGACAGCTAATATTTAGATCGAGTGTATAGATATGAAGGTATGGCTGGCATCATTAGCTATGGTAACTGGATTGGCTGCATGTTCAGCAGAGCAACAGAAAATAGCAGTAGATCCGGGTAAATATCAGGTTAAAAGTGCACAGGAATTACAGCAACGTTTTGATGATCTAAACAGTAAGTTGGCACAGGACTTTCAGCAATTTAAAAAAGTAGAAAGCATTGCCTTTTCTCATCAGTTGCCTTTGGATGTGAATAACCTGCAAACCTTGAATCAGCATCCTGTCAGCCGGACTGCGCTAAAATCCAGTAAAGTGGCCTATTGTGACATGATGAATGGTTATTTTGCTGAGATGTATCGCTTGGGGCATTATAATCTGAATCTGGTCGACGAAATTCAATTGCCTAAAGCCGAGAATGAAGACCTGAAATCCAATTTTGCATCTAGCGATCAGTTCTATACTTTTATTCTGGACCGTTATACGGCTTATCGTCAGGTTCAACAAACCATGAATTATGGTTGTAATCTAAAAGCTGCGTTGTAAGTATTAAGCTATAAAAAAGCCCATCGCAAAGATGGGCTTTTTTATTTAGCAACCAGTCAGTTTTTCTGGTTGAGGTTTCTCACCGGGGAAGAAAATTGGACGAAGTTTTACACCCAGACCATTTCCAAGGAATGCGAAGACCAGCCATAACCAGCCATGTACGCTGCCCGAAGCAATACCACTAAAATAGGCACCAATATTACAGCCATAAGCCAGACGAGCGCCGTAGCCAAGCATCAAACCGCCAATAACCGCAGCAACCAATGAACGTTTTGGAATATTGAAGTTCGGAGCAAATTTACCTGCCAGACTGGCAGCCAATAATGCACCAAGCATGATGCCAAAGTTCATCATAGACGTAATATCGAACCAGAGCGATTCAGATAAGGCTTTGGCATTGGCTGGTTGCTGCCAATACGCCCAAGAGGCTACATCAATTCCAACAAAACTTGCAGATTTCGCGGCCCAGACAGCAAGGGCAGAAGTAACTCCCCATGGACGACCAGCCAGCGCCAAAGTAGCAAAGTTAAGCAGGGTTAAAATGATTCCACCCCAGATTAATGGCCATGGACCACGCAAAAAGCGTTTCCAGCCCTGATGCTGGCTTTGAGGTTCAACTTCTAAATTGCCATGACGTTTCTTTTCAAAAAAGATAGTTGCAGTAGCAATAACAGCAAAAATGACAAAGCTCAAAACAAGTGCAGGAATGACACCAAAACTTTCTACAATGGAGATGGGTGCGAAATGGGGTAGGTTAAACCACCAGTCAATATGCGAAGTCGCAATCAGTGAGCCAGCACAGAAGAAGAACAGGGTTACCAGCATACGGGCACTACCACCACCAACGGTATAAAGTGTGCCTGATGCACAACCGCCACCGAGCTGCATGCCAATCCCGAAAATAAATGCCCCGATTACCACAGAAAGCGAAACTGGACTGACAAAGCCTTGAACTGGATTACCGAACAGTTCACCTGCGCCTAAAGCAGGAAAAAATAGCAAGACAGCAAGACCCAGCATGATCATTTGGGCACGTAAGCCACGACCACGACGTTCTTTAATAAAGACGCGCCAGCTGGAGGTGAAACCAAACGAGGCATGATACAAGGTCATACCCAGTGCACCACCCACCAGAAATAATAGAGCCTGGTTCAGGCCCACGATGTGATAGGCACCGACAGTTCCTAATACAAGTAAAATAAAAGCCACCCAGACCGAGAGATTCGATCGCTGGGAAGACGCAGCAATAACAAACATGGGAGATCAAGCTTTAAAAAATAAAGTCGCGTATATTACGCAATTTCTCACTAAAATGGGCTGATCTAGAATTTCTAAGAGCCAATTAAACATCCTGATAACTGATAATAATTATGAATTTAAATGATATAAGGTCGTGATTATTTCAAAAGATATCAGCTTAATTAGAACAATCACCTGCCTAATAGTGAAATGTATAAAAAGTTTAAAAGCCTGCAAAGCAGGCTTTTAAAGATCTAAAGCTTTAAAAATTAATTTTCAGCTTTCTCGCGTACTTTGCCTGCACCTTCTTCAATAGCACCGGCAGTTGCAGCAGTCGCGTTTTTAGCGGCTTCAGCAGTTGCATCTGCTGCTCGAGAAGTCGCAGCGGCGGCTTCATCAGCGGCACGGGAAGCATTTGCAGCCGCATTATCCATGGCTTGGTCAGTTTCCTGAGAAGCCTCATGAGTGGCATCTTCCATATCATGGCCTGCTTGAGTAGCAGCATTTTCTAAATGTTCGCCAGTTGTCGCACCTGTTTCAGGATTTTCTTTCTTATTACAACCCACTAAAGCAACGGTTGCAGCTAAACCCAAAGCAACAAGTAATTTATTCATCGTGTCATATCCTTTGTAGTTGTAAGGTCGAAAACAGTCTAGCGAGTATTTATTTGAATTTATGCTAATAATTAGATCAGAATTTGTTCGCTAAATGTAATTTTTATAAAGGCTTATACAATTTTTGCCAAATATAAATCGTCTGATTATTTGAATGTATTTTCTTACAACCCTTATATGGATTGCTTCTCACTGCTTATAAAGAATAAGTTTATCCGTTTTAATATGAGTTTTAGATGTAACAAAACACAACTATTTCCAGCTCAATTTTTGTCAGGCTAAAAGTAGAAGCCATAAAAAAGCCCGCATAAAGCGAGCTTTTAAAACTTGAAAACTTATAGACCAGCAGATGCTTTAAGTGCTTCGACTTTGTCAGTTTTTTCCCAAGTAAATGCAGTATCTGAACCTTCACGACCAAAGTGACCATAAGCCGCAGTCTGTTTATACATTGGCTGGATCAGGTTCAACATACGGGTAATACCATATGGACGCAGGTCAAAGTGCTCACGAACCAATTGAACGATCAATTCATCAGACACTTTGCCTGTATTGAAAGTATTGATTGAAATTGAAGTTGGCTCGGCAACACCAATTGCATAAGACACCTGAATTTCACATTTATCAGCAAGACCCGCAGCGACAATGTTTTTCGCAACATAACGGCCTGCATAAGCAGCAGAACGGTCAACTTTTGATGGATCTTTACCAGAGAATGCACCACCGCCGTGACGTGCCATACCGCCGTAAGTATCTACAATGATTTTACGGCCAGTCAGACCACAGTCACCTACAGGACCACCGATCACAAACATCCCGGTCGGATTGATGTGGAATTTGGTGTCTGCATGGAACATGTCGGCAGGAATGATTTTTTTCACGATTTCTTCAATCACAGCTTCTTTTAAATGAGCTTGTGAAATTTCAGGATCGTGTTGAGTTGAAAGCACAACAGCATCTAGACGAACAGGCACGCCATTTTCATAAGCGAAAGTCACCTGGCTTTTTGCGTCTGGACGTAACCAAGGCAATGTACCGTTACGGCGTAATTCAGCCTGTTTTTCCATTAAGCGGTGCGCATAAGAAATTGGCGCAGGCATGAGTACATCAGTTTCACGGCTGGCATAACCAAACATCAAGCCCTGGTCGCCAGCACCTTGATCTTCAGGTTTCTGACGGTCTACACCCTGAGCAATTTCAGGAGACTGCTTACCGATCATGTTGATGATCGCACAGGTCGAACCATCAAAACCTAGGTCAGAATGATGATAACCAATACTGTTAACGGTATGGCGGACAACCGCTTCAAAATCGATGTTCGCAGTTGTTGTGATTTCACCGGCAAGTACAACCGCACCTGTTTTTACAAGCGTTTCACAAGCAACCCGTGCGTATGGGTCTTCTTTTAAGATTGCATCCAAGATAGCATCACTGATTTGGTCAGCCATTTTATCTGGATGGCCTTCGCTTACAGATTCCGAAGTAAATACAGCGTACTCGCGCATAGTCCTATCACAGTTAAATTTAAAGACCCGATATGTTACATCGACTTGTGCTCTAGGACTAGCGCAACTCGACAAAATTGCACGAAATTGTTTCAAATTATTGTGCTTTTATTTGATTATTGGAATTAAAAAAACTGATATGCCTAATTAAACAGCAGGCTAGATTCATTTAATAAACTTAATAAATAGTCTGTGAATTGATAAGAGACGCTAATTAAGCAGTGATATTTCCAAACAAATTTGCAGAACTAAATACTAAGAAAAATATAAAAATTAGAGTGTTTAAAATATTAAGGAAAGTGATCATTCTATTAATAACTTAAGGCGGGTGTATTGATCATACGACAGACAGCCTTGCTGCAAATAGTACGACTCTGCATAGTAGCTTCAAGCCTTCAGAAACCGCCTGTCAGGAAGTGGCGAAATCTTTTGGTATGGACTTGTTTAAAAGACTGTACGGAGATGGAAAAGCATGTATCAAAAGGCGTTTACCTTGATTGAAGTCATGATTGTATTCACAATTATTGCCATTCTGGCGACAGTAGCAGGCATGAGTTATCACAGTTATGTCGTGCGAAGCCAACTAGCAGAGGTTTTTGAGCAGGCAGGTAGCTATCGAACTCAATTTATTGCCTCTGATGGTCACTGTGATGCAGGCCGTCAAATTGGCAGCGGAACCCAATATATTGAAAAAGTCGTGATCAATGCAGCTTGCCGGATTGAATTTAAGCTACGGCAGGATGGGATAGATACGGCAATCCGTGGCAAATCCATCGCCTTTGATGTCTATGGCGGCAGTTGTTCTTCGAGCGATATCAGTCAGCGTTATTTACCTAAAGATTGCCGAGGACAATGATTTTCGTGGTATCGACTAGCCTGATTGAACTTCAACCTTTATCTTTTCATGTCTGATGATCTTGGGCAGACATTAGATATTCACATATGCATTTTTATGGACTGGAAAAAGATCACTTATTTAAGTCTGGATCTTCTGTTTTGACTCCTAGCTGGAGGTATCCTGAAGAGGAATTCAACATATTGTAAAAGTTTAATTTATAAAAAATAGTTAAGAATAATCCCAGATTTATCATCTTATTAGAATTTAACTTAGACTCTAGTCAATCAATGCACCTTAAAAGTGCAGAATATTTATCCGATAGGTAAATACAAGATCAATAAATTGATAAATATTGTAGGCTAGTCTTTACCCCTCGCTGTTTTTTTAAGACAATAGACGGCAGTTTTGAAAGTCTTTTCATCATTTCCTATTTCTTCTGAATTTATTTGGACGCTGATTTATGACAACCCCGCTTAATGAACGTCGTATTGCAAACGCAATTCGTGTATTGGCAATGGATGCTGTGCAAAAAGCAAACTCAGGACATCCAGGTGCTCCAATGGGGATGGCAGATATCGCTGATGTGGTTTGGCGCGAATTCTTAAACCATAACCCAACAAATCCGAATTGGGCTAACCGTGACCGTTTCGTATTGTCGAATGGCCATGGCTCTATGCTTCAATACGCACTTCTTCATTTAACGGGCTATGATCTTTCAATTGAAGATCTTAAAGCATTCCGTCAACTTCATTCTAAAACTCCAGGTCACCCAGAATTGGGCTATGCACCGGGTATTGAAACAACCACTGGCCCATTAGGCCAAGGTATCGCAAATGCTGTTGGTTTTGCACTGGCTGAAAAAACTTTAGCAGCGCAATTCAACAAGGAAGATATCAAAGTTGTAGATCACTACACTTACTGCTTCCTGGGCGATGGCTGCTTGATGGAAGGTGTTTCTCACGAAGCATGTTCTTTGGCAGGTACTTTAGGTCTGGGTAAGCTGATTGCTTACTATGATGACAACGGTATTTCGATTGACGGTGAAGTTGAAGGCTGGTTCTCTGACGATACAGAACAACGCTTCAAGTCTTATGGCTGGCAAGTGATCAAAGTTGACGGTCATGATGCTGATGCAATCCGTCAAGCCACTGTTGAAGCAAAAGCTGAAGTGAATAAACCAACCATCATCATGTGTAAAACAGTGATCGGTTTAGGTTCACCAAACAAACAGGGTAAAGAAGACTGTCACGGTGCACCTTTGGGTAATGACGAAATCGTATTGACTCGTGAAGCTTTAGGCTGGTCAGACGAAGCATTTGTCATTCCTGAGGATGTATACGCAGCTTGGGATGCCAAAGATAAAGGTTCACAAGCTGAAGCAGCATGGAATGAAACTTTTGCCGCTTATGCAGCAAAATATCCAACAGAAGCAGCTGAATTAAAACGTCGTCTTTCTGGTGATCTTCCAGCTGACTTTGTTGCAAAAGCGGATGCTTATATCGCTGAAGTAAATGCAAAAGAAGAAACCATTGCTACACGTAAAGCGAGCCAAAATACGTTACAAGCTCTTGTGCCTTCACTACCAGAAGTACTAGGCGGTTCTGCTGACCTTGCAGGTTCTAACCTGACACTTTGGAAAGGTGCACAAGGCGTACAGGACAATCCAGCAGGTAACTATGTTCACTACGGTGTACGTGAATTTGGTATGACTGCGATTGCCAATGGTGTTGCTCTTCACGGAGGTTTCATTCCTTACGTAGCAACATTCCTGATGTTTATGGAATATGCACGTAATGCAGTACGTATGTCTGCACTGATGAAACAACGCGTGATTCATGTCTACACTCACGATTCAATCGGTCTGGGTGAAGATGGTCCTACACACCAGCCAATCGAACAAATCGCATCTTTACGTGGTACACCAAACCTGAATACATGGCGTCCATGCGACACTGTTGAAGCAGCGATTTCCTGGAAATCTGCTTTGATGCGTTCAGAAGGCCCAACAGCGTTAATCTTCTCTCGTCAAAACCTGCCATTCCAAACGCGTACTCAAGCACAAATTGAGAATGTAGCGAAAGGTGGTTATGTTCTGGCTGAAGAAAAAGGCGAATTGAAAGCGATCATCATTGCGACTGGTTCTGAAGTTTCTCTTGCAATGGAAGCTTATGCACAGCTTCAAGGTGTACGTGTGGTATCTATGCCATGTGCTGAAGAGTTCGTGAAACAGGATGCTGCGTATCGTGAAGCGGTTCTTCCTTCAAATATTCGTGCACGTGTAGCGGTTGAAGCTGCACATGTAGATTACTGGTGGAAATTTGTAGGTCTGGATGGTCGTGTGATCGGCATGACCACTTATGGCGAATCTGCACCTGCTAAAGACCTGTTTAAACACTTCGGCATTACAACTGAAGCTGTTGTAGCAGCTGTAAAAGAGATTACTGCTTAATCAACTGATTAAGTCGTTTTTTAAGGGCGCCCCAGTTTTGGGGCGTCTTTTGTTTTTCCGCTTTCTAGCCTTGTTTTCATGTGGCAACCGCTAAAAAGTGTTCTCCCATAATTGAAATGAAAGAGTGAGATAAACATGAGCTTGTATGAACAAATTAGTGATGAAATTACTTTAATGGATGCAGGCGAGCAGAAATGGATCGGGCAGGATCTACCCCTTGAAGCAATGGTTGCGGTTGAGCTATTACTTCAGGAAATGGCTGAAGAAAAAATCATTAAAGTACGTCGTAAGAACCATGAAAAGCATTCTGGTTTGAAACAGGTGGATCGTATTCTGGTTGAAAAACTTTAACAGAAAATACTAAAAGTCCCTGAATGGGGCTTTTTTTATGTCGGATGATTTCCTCTGACAGTTGCTTATGAACATTAGATGAGATAAATCTAAGTTCGTGCCATCATAAAAACCTAATGACTCATATCGTAAATAATTGACTTAAAGATAATTAAAGACATAAACCAAAGAAGTTACTCAATATGGAAATATCATCCCAGATCCAGATCAAATCTCTAGAGCAAATATCACAGCCGGAATGGCTGTTTTTATGGAAAGGCTATCAAACCTTTTATGAGGCGCAAATTTCAGAAAAAATCAGTGAAAATACCTGGGCCAAGCTCACTAGTCCTGGACAGGACAATATGTATGGTTTTGCTGCACTGATTGATGGAAAAGTAGTCGGGCTAGTTCATGTGGTTGAGCATGACAGTAGCTGGACCATGCGTCCTTATGCCTATTTGCAGGATTTATTTGTTCATCCGGATTATCGCGGGCAGGGCATAGCACGTGTACTGATTCAGCATATCTATGATGTAGCAAAGCAGCGTAATTGTGATCGGGTGTACTGGCTGACCCATGAATCGAACCATAAAGCCAGATTGCTCTATGATAAAGTGGCCAAAAAAACCGGATTTATCCAGTATCGTATGTCTTAAATGCTTAGATTTACACGAGAATTTACAATTTTATCGTTTCATAGTTGCAACAAAACGTTTTATCTTTAGGGATGTAAACGGTTCAAGATTCTATAAACTGAAGTTAATTCAGACGAGAGATAACAACATGAATTTGAAAACATTAACTTTAGGCTTGGTAGCCGCATCTATTGCAACTTTTAGCTTTGCAAAACCGGTGACTTATACAATTGATCCGAGTCATACTGCGACGGTATTTAGCTGGAACCATTTTGGGTTTTCTACGCCATCAGGCAATTTCTCTGATATTCAGGGTAAAATTGTGGTCGACAATGAACAGCCAGCAAAATCTTCTGTAGATGTGACCATTCCAGTTTCTAGTATTAATACCAACGTAACTGCACTGGATGACCATTTAAAGAAAGAAGATTTCTTTGATGCAGCCAAATATCCAAATATTACGTTCAAAAGTACTAAGGTAGAAACCAAGGACAAAAAGAACTTCAAGATTACCGGTAATTTAACCGTTAAAGGCGTGTCCAAACCAGTGGTATTGGATGCCGTGTTAAATAAACAGGGTGAACATCCAATGGCAAAAGTTCCGGCAATTGGTTTCAATGCCACAACATCATTTGACCGTTCTGCATTCGGCTTAGGCGCGAATGTTCCGCATGTGAGTGACAAGATTACTGTTCAGATCACCACTGAAGCGACCATTCCTACAGAACCTGCAAAGAAATAAGATTTATTTCCATTCTGCATAAAAATAAAAAAGCACCTTTATAAAGGTGCTTTTTTATTGGGCCAATAGATGAATTATGAAACAGAATCGGCATCTATCTAAACTAAAAAATCTTAGCTATGATTCCATTAATCTATTTTGCAAACTTTTAATTATAAATATTTATCCAGTACCTTTGCTCAAGATACTATTTTTAACTGAGTCAGATATTGCTCTAGGACAGCTTTAGAAGTGCCTTCCAGTACAGGTGCAAATTGAAGATTGGCTGCCCGAAGAACTGGGATATTAATTTTAGCTTGACGTAATTCAGAGGTATGACCAACTAGCCACTTTTCCAGGCTATCGCCAGCGACTTCAGGATGAAATTGCAGAGCCAGAATATTTGATCCTATCCGGAAAGCCTGATTTGGATAGAGATTGGAACTGGCTAATAATTCAGCCTGTTTAGGCAGATCAAAAGTATCGCCATGCCAATGTAGCACTTCAATATTTTCCAAGGCTTGTAGTGGATTATTCTCAGTGGCTGGAAGACTAAGTTTAGACCAGCCAATTTCTTTGCTATGTCCTGCATAGACTTTAGCACCGAGTGCATGAGCCATGAGTTGAGCACCCAGACAAATACCTAAAGTGGGTAAATTCTTTTCTAAACGCACTTTAAGTAAGTCTATTTCTTGTTGTAAGAAAGGGTAGTCCTCCGTTTCATAAACACCAATTGGACCCCCTAAAATAATTGTCAGACCTTTATATTCATACGCTTTACGCAGGTCATCAATACCGGCTTCAAAATAGCGAACACGTAATCCCAACTGATAAAATACATCTTCCCAGGCACCTAGGTCTTCAAAAGCCAGATGTTGAATGGCATATACGGTATCGGGGAAGTGATCAAGGTTCAGCATAGCAGTCAGGTCTAAATGGAAAATATTTATTTAACGTTATTCTGCAAAAAATTAGAAGTCTTTTTAATCCGGTGATTTAGCCTTAGGTAGGTGATTCATCCGAATCGGCAATCCTATGTAAGACTATAACTCCGCTTTGTATCAATATGCAGCGATATTTTCCTTTTCTATAAAAAAGGCGTTAGAGTAGAAAGCAGTGGATAATCATAAGAGGCAGGATAAAAAATGCACAATATCTGCTTATATGTCGATAAAAAACGTATCAGTCCTTATACCATGTCGGTTTATGTGGCTCTAAAAGAGAAAGGACTCAACTTTCAGGAAAAAATGATCGATCTGGATCTGCTGGAACAGCAATCTTTAGCTTATCGTAAAATTTGTCCGAGTGGCAAAGTCCCTTGTCTGATCATTGATGATTTTCATTTATTTGAATCGTGGGCGATTACTGAATACCTGGAAGATGCTTTTCCGGCACCGGATTATCGTGCTTTATATCCTGCAGAGATGAAAGCCAGAGCAAAATGTCGCGCCGTTCAGGCTTTGATTAAAACTGATTTTTCCTCTATCCGGCAGGATATGCTTTCAACTTCGATCTTTGTTCCACCTAAAAGGCCTTTAATCGCATCGGCTGAAACCATGCAGGATATTCAGCGCTTACTGGCAATCACAGAAATTTTAGTTGAAGAGTTGTGGCTCACCGAACAATGGTCAATTGCAGACTTTGATCTAGCCTTTATGCTGCATCGTCTGCTTAGTCATGATGTTGAGCTTCCCGAAAAGATTCAGGCCTATATCCAGCGTAATTTTCAGCGATCTTCAGTGCAGTCCTGGATTTTGGAAAATGAAAAATTGAGGACTCATGCTGAGTTTTGATTCTATGTCCGGTAGAGAGGTTAATTTAATAATTTAAGTACTAAGTTTGCTTAATGAATAGACATGGATATTTTAAAAGAGAGCCAAGTTATACAAAAAATTGCTTAAATATCAGCAGAGCAAGCGTAGTATAGAAAGTATAGGTAATAAGAAGTAGCTAAAACTTAGAATCAGATTCAAATGAAAAGGAGTATAAGGTGGGTGGATCACATCATCATGATCATAGTCATGTAGAAGTTAGTGCCAAGAATGCCAAAAAACTGTCCATCGCCTTAGCCCTAACGACAGCCTTTTTAATTGTAGAAGTTATTGCCGGTTTTATGACTCAGAGTCTGGCCTTGCTTTCTGATGCAGCACATATGTTTACCGATGCCGCTGCATTGGCGATTGCACTGGCTGCGATTAAGATCGGGCAAAAACCCGCAGATGATAAACGTACCTTTGGCTACCAGCGATTTGAAATTCTGGCAGCTTTGTTTAATGCGATTATGCTATTTCTGGTGGCGATGTATATCTTGTTCGAAGCTTACCAGCGCCTGAGCCATCCCCCTGAAATTGAAAGTCTGGGCATGTTGATTGTCGCCATACTTGGACTGGTCATTAACCTGATCTCCATGAAAATTCTGGTTTCTAGCAGTCAGGAAAGCTTGAATATTAAAGGGGCTTATCTGGAAGTACTGAGTGATGCACTAGGTTCGGTGGGTGTCATTATTGGCGCAATCATCATCTATTTCAGCGGTTGGATGTGGATTGACACCGTGATTGCGGTCATGATCGGATTCTGGGTCATTCCACGGACATGGATTTTATTGAAACAGAGCATCAATATTCTGCTGGAAGGAGTTCCCGATGAAATCGATATTGAAAAACTGCGCCATGACCTACTGGCGCTAGACGGTGTTAAAGATATTCATCAGCTAAAAGTCTGGGCGATTACTTCCAAGAAAGTCATGCTAACCGTGCATTTGGTTGCGCCAGACGTTGACTATAAAAAGTTGCATCAGGAGGCATTCGAGATGTTGCACCATGAACATCACATTACCGAGATGACATTACAAATTGAAGCAGAAGATTGTCCCCCGGAACAGCATCGGCAATCAGCCCACTCTCATGAGCATTCTAGGCATAAAGAAAGCCATCAACATAAAGTTTGAGGAATTTTGCTATCACCTATAATGTATTTTTAAACTTCGATCTTTTAATTTTAGCCTTTTAATAATGACACAATTACATCTTTATAACTGGGTGGCGCTTTCACGTAATCGCGCTCTCGCAGCATCTGATGCATTTTGGGCAGATTTTGATGTGGAACAGAGGCCATTAAATGATGTTCAATATGATAATTTACATGAATCGGTGCAACGAAAGCACGCGCTAGCCATCCTGCACGGGTGGTACGGGTATTAGTTAAAGCAGAATGGCTAGTTTCCAGACCAGCATGCTCAGCCATTGCCCGGATACGAATAAAGAGTGGGAAAGGAGTGATATAAGCTAACGGCCACAATAAATAAAGTTTCGGATGACCGCTGGCCCAAAGTGCAGAAAATAGGGCAGCATTAGAAATCAGCATGCCCGAGCTATTTTTTAACAGATTCTTTGCCAGTTCCAAGTTACTGCGATTACCACGAGGAATTGGTTTCGGATCATTGGAAACACTCCATTCCAGAAGTTCTAAATCCATCAAGACTCGGCCAGCCAGAAATTTTAGGCCGGATTGACCATTTAAATCTCTAAAGAATTTTCTAAATAATGATTGTTTAGTAATTGGAAAGTTTTTCACCAAACCTAAATCTGGATCATCAGGTTGAGAGGTGCGGGCATGATGTTTCAAATGATAAGGACGATATTTACCGACCTCATTCCAGATCGGACGGGCGCACAACCAGTCAGTGAAGTGTGTGTTTAGCCACTTGGTTTTAAACAGACTGTGGTGTGAGGCATCGTGCATTAAAATGGCCATAGCCAGCTGACGACCTGCCAGAATGGCTAATGCCAAGGCACATATCAATATTTTTCCCCAGACTGGTAAATATTCCCAGCTATAAGCGACTGTGCCAAAGGTCAAAACAATCACAGCCCAAGTTGAGCCTACTGCCAGAGCCCCCTGTAAGTCGGATGGGGTGGTCAGCTCTTTGATTTCTTCACGGCTAAATAGCTCTGTGACACTCACTTTACTGTTCATTATTCTGCCTTGATCTAGTTCTTGTATTTCTTGTCACTATATTTGAATTAAAATATTACAGTCAATTTATTTTTGTGATTGTATAGGAAATAAATTATACGCCTTGCTGCTGAAAATATTGCTGCCATAACTGCTGGCCTTGTTCTTCCATACGCCGTACAGCCAGTTCAAACTTTTGTCGGGCTGGAGCGTCTAGCCATTCTTCAGGCAATAGCGGATCTGCACGCAGACTAAATACAGCAGATTTTGCCAGATAAAAGGCAGTTTTAGCTGATTCAGCCAAGGATAACTGTTGATGGTTTTCAAACCATTGTTCAATTTCCTGACTGATATTCAAATAAGTTTGATGCAGGCCATGAATATCCCAAAGTGCAGATACATGAGTGTGCTGATCGATCTCGCTGACCTGAAAAAATCGTGCGCCTTGATCCAGACCAAACTTGACGGCTGCTGATTTAAGCTCATTCAAACCAAGTTGTAAATTATCCGGGCGGATAAACACATTCTGTTCCAGTTCCTGAAATCCATAATAACGCAGGGCTTTTTCCCGTTTAGATAAGGCCGTACGATCTACTCGCCCCAAAGCACCGGTATAAACCAGAATGTACTTACCATCCCAAGCCGTAGCGGTCTGCATATTGGGATGTTTGTTCAGGCTGATAAAAGAAGTATCAAATTTTTTTTCAATTAACTGATAAATGCCGCGTTCTACTGACTGAATGATCTGATCCTGATTGAGTCGTGCGACTGCAACCCGCAAGCTGTTGTCAGAGATTCCTAATAAATCTGCTGCACATAACATCTGTTTGATGCTAACAGTAGAGTTATGTGAGGCATAGAGCAGGTCTAGCACCAGATGTCGGGCATTCAGTTTATAAGTCATGAAACTAGATCGTGATTAGAAAATGAGAAATTGGAAACTTTTTGTACAATAGCATTTTGAATAGGAAGAACCAAAGAGGAATACGACTAAAGTGTTTGTATATTCAGGCAATTAATTTTAATTAAAGACAACGTATATGGATAAAAATGACTAGATAAGGTGTTGGTTTTCTACTGAGGCACAGTATTTCACAGTCAATAAGCTGGTCTAAGCAGCAAGTCAGCGAAAAAGACGTGAATCTGTTTTTATTCTTGATTATTTTTAATCCCAGCTCCCTAGGGAACTGGGATTACCTAAAAAATTAAAGTGAAGTGTTAGTTATAACTGCTTCAAAATTGGGTATATGAACAAGAAAAAGATTTCTTACTCACACAAATTACCCTACATATTCGGGTAATTCGGACCACCGCCACCTTCCGGTGTTACCCAGGTGATATTCTGAGATGGATCTTTGATGTCACAGGTCTTGCAGTGTACACAGTTCGCTGCATTGATCTGGAAGCGTTTTGAACCGTCATCATTTTCCATGATTTCGTAAACACCCGCCGGGCAGTAGCGCTGTGCAGGCTCATCCCATTTTGGTAAGTTGACATCTACTGGAATCGAAGCATCGGTCAGTTTTAAATGCGCAGGCTGGTTTTCTTCATGCACCGTGTTCGATACAAACACAGAAGACAGACGGTCAAACGTCAGCTTACCATCCGGTTTTGGATAGTTCGGCTTGAAGTTCACTGCATCAACCGTTTTTAGCGTGCTGAAGTCAGGAACCAGGTCATGCAGGGTGAATGGCACTTTGAATACGTTCTGGTCGATGAAGTTGAATGCACCACCCATCCATTGACCAAACTTGTGCATTGCCGGGCCAAAGTTACGCGCGCTGTACAGCTCTTCTTTTAACCAGCTGTTGTTGAACTTGTCTGTATAAGCAGTTAGCTCTTTTACGAAGAAGTCTTCGCCTTCAGTTACACGTGCAACGGCAAGGTCACCGCCTTTTTTTACACCGGCAGCAATCGCTTCAAATACCGCTTCACCACACAACATGCCGGATTTCATGGCAGTGTGTGAGCCTTTGATCTTGGCAAAGTTCAGGAAGCCGGCATCATCACCGATTAAAGAACCACCCGGGAAGGTGAATTTCGGCAGGGAGTTAAAACCACCTTTGGTTACGGCACGCGCACCATAAGAAATACGTTTACCGCCTTCCAGATACTGTTTGATCAGTGGATGGGTTTTCCAGCGCTGCATTTCCATGAATGGATACATGTGTGGATTTTCATAAGAAAGATCCACGATCATGCCTAATGTCACCTGGTTATTTTCAGCATGGTATAACCACCAGCCACCTGAAGAACCGGTTTCAGATAAAGGCCAGCCTGCACCATGCATTACCAGACCTGGTTTATGCTTGGCAGGATCAATTTCCCAAAGTTCTTTAATGCCGATCCCGTAGTGCTGTGGATCAGCATCTTTATCCAGATTGAATTTTTGGATCAGGCGTTTACCTAAATGACCGCGGCAGCCTTCAGCAAAGATGGTGTATTTGGCATGCAGCTCATAACCCGGCGCAAAGTTATGCGTCGGTTCGCCATCTTTACCAATACCCATGTCACCGGTTTGGATACCTTTCACCGTACCATCTTCATGATACAGAATTTCAGAAGCAGCAAAGCCCGGGAAGATCGATACTTCCAGCTCTTCGGCTTTCTGGCCTAACCAGCGCACCACGTTACCCAGTGAGATCACGTAGTTACCATCGTTATGCATAGTTTTAGGCACCATCCAGTGCGGTGCTTCTTGTGATTTTTCATCTGAAAGAAGGAAGAAAGTTTTGTCTTCTGTCACTGGTACATTTAAAGGTGCACCTTCTTCTTTCCAGTTCGGGAATAGTTCGTTCATGGCACGTGGTTCAAGCACAGCACCCGAAAGAATATGTGCACCGACTTCGGAGCCTTTTTCTACGACACAAACGGACAGATCATTTAAATTGTTTTCAATTGCAAGTTGACGGATCTTGATTGCAGCAGACAGGCCGGCAGGACCCGCACCTACGATCACAACGTCAAACTCCATCGATTCTCTAGAAATATCTTCCATAATAAGAAATCCTGTTTCGCTTAGCGGTATTTTACCACAGTGAAAAAGTTTTTAAATAGAAAGTTGGGAATTGATTATGAAAAAAGCCTCCTAGGAGGCTTTTTCTAAAACGGATTAAGATTTTTGAGGATCGTAGAGTTTTTCTTTGATGAACAGTGCAGGGAGCAGACCACAGATAAAGTATGCTGCACCCATGACCAGGAAGCCTAAACCGATCGAACCGCCAGTTGCCAGATAACCAATCGTAGCTGGCGCAATCGCTGCACCCAAGCGACCGACGTTATATGCACCACCAATTGCTGTACCACGTACATTGGTTGGGAAGCTTTCAGTCATATATGTTGCATTCACACCATATGGAATACCATATAGGAAACCGAAGATCACCAATAAGTATAGAATGTTGTCTGGTGAATTATAGAATACGATCAATGGCAGGAAGATCGCTGTACCAATTGCACCGAAGGCATAAGTAAAACGACGTCCGAATTTATCTGCCATTAAGCCTGCAAGGATTTTACCGAGAATCATCGCGGTATAAGTACCGACCATGTAGGCAGTCATTTCCTTGAACTTCATACCGAGTTCACTTTCAAGGTATGTCGGCATCCAGTTATTAACGCCATAGTAACCAAACTGAAGGAAACCAGCAGTTAAAGCCCATAAGATAAACATGTTGCGGTTTTTCTTATCCTGGAAAATCAGCTTCCAGGTCGACTCAGCAGGTTTGTCAGTCACTTCAACTTTTTTGAAGCGGTTTTCTTGCCATGCAGCTGGTTCTGGAACCATGATGTGCATCAGGATCGCCATTACGATTGGAATTGCAGCCACATAGAACAGCATGCGCCAGCCGTGATCTGGAATTAACCAGCCCGCAAGCAAGGTCGCAACGATATAGCCAACTGTCCAGCCAGCCTGTAATGTACCTAAAACAGTTGTACGATATTTAGTTGGTACGTACTCAGCCATTAAAGTATTCGATGCAATATACAAAGAACCCAATCCAAGAGAAGCGAAGAAACGTAATGCACCAAATTGAGCAAAGCTTTGGGTAAAACCAAGACCACAAGTCAATGCCGAAAATAAAAGGATTGAGACAACGACGGTACGTACACGACCGAATTTATCACAAGCCCACCCTCCGAATATACCTCCAACTGCCATACCTGCAAGGGTAAAGCTTCCGAGCATCCCAGCTTCCACAGAGGTTAGGCCAAATTCAGCTTTAATACTGTTTAAGCTGTAGGAAAGCAGCATTAAATCCGCACCATCGACCAGCAGGGCGAGGAATGCAAAGATAAATGCGATTTTCCAGGTATTTGGGCCAATTTTTGAAATTGTATTCGTTATAGCCATCATCCATTACCTATAAAAAAGGCCTGATCGCAAGGAGAGTTGATCAGGCCAAACTTGTTACTGAGTCGCCTCGCGAATCATATTGCGAGCAATAATGACTTGCTGGATCTGCGTGGTTCCTTCATAAAGACGGAATAAACGCACATCGCGGTAGAAGCGCTCAATTGCATATTCACTGATGTAGCCCGCGCCACCATGGATTTGCACACCACGGTCAGCGACACGGCCACACATTTCTGTTGCAAACATTTTTGCGCAAGATGCTTCAGTACTTACGTTCTGGCCGGCATCACGACGACGCGCTGCATCAAGCACCATACATTTCGCTGCATAAATTTCAGCTTTAGAATCTGCCAGCATGCCTTGGATCAACTGGAAGTTGGCAATCGCCTGACCGAACTGCTTACGTTCAACGGCATATTGCAATGAATCTTCCAGCATACGGGTTGCAGCACCCACGCTTAGTGCGGCAATGTGGATACGGCCTTTATCCAGAACCTTCATCGCAGTTTTAAAGCCAACGCCTTCTACACCGCCAATCAAAGCTGATGCAGGGATACGGCAGTTTTCAAAGATCACGTCACAGGTATGTGCGCCTTTTTGGCCCATTTTCTTGTCACGTTTACCCAGTGAAATACCTGGTAATTTGCTATCAACGATGAACGCTGAAATGGCAGCAGCGCCTTTCAATTCTGGGTTGGTACGAGCCATTACCGTGAACACACCCGCATGTGGGGCATTGGTAATAAAGCGCTTGGTACCATTCAGGATGTACTCATCGCCATCTTTCACAGCAGTGGTTTTCAAAGATGCTGCATCAGAACCTGAATCCGGTTCAGTCAAACAGAACGAGCCAATGATTTCACCGCTAGCCAGTTTTGGCAGGAAGTGCTGTTTTTGCTCTTCAGTACCGTCGATGATCAGGCCAGATGCGCCGATACCGTTATTCGTACCAATCAATGAGCGGAAAGCAGGGGAAGTACGGCCCAGTTCAAAAGCGATATAGACTTCTTCTTCCATGGTCAGGCCAAGACCGTCATATTCTTCAGGAATGGTTAAACCAAATAAGCCCAACTCTTTCATTTGTTGCACGATTTCTGCAGGAATTTCATCCGTTTCTGCAACAATTTCTTCATTTGGGATTAATACGCCTTCTACAAATTGGCGAATCATATCTACCAACTGGTCTAAGGTTTCCTGATCACGAATCATGTCCTAACTCCGTATCTAGGATTTCGTTCTGTCCACATCTTGTCCAATGTGAATAAAAACTCATCACTAAGCTAAATTTATGCGGATACTAATTAAAATTAAAACAAGGATCAATATATACGAAAGTATATTTCGCTGTGCGATATATATGTTTTGCTTTAAAATTAGATTTAAATAATTGATTTAGTTTGATTAATGCTATTTTTAAGGCGTTATAAAATATTTTTTGTTCAAATTTGAATAGTTTACTTTGAACGAAATTTATGTATATTGTTAATTAAATACCGCTGTGCGAAATGAGAAGATTATGGAAAGCACTGAAATTTTAAAATTGACTGTACAGGAAGATGGCGTCGCGATTGTTCAAATCCATCGCCCGGAAGCACGTAATGCCTTGAACCTGGAATTACGTCAGCAACTCTCTGAAGCATTTCAATACCTTTCAAAATTAGATGCTGTAAAAGCCATTGTTTTGACCGGCGGTGAAAAGGTTTTTGCTGCGGGAGCAGACATTAAAGATTTCACTACTGCAACCACAGCACAAATGTATTTACGCCATACTGAACAGTACTGGCAAAGTATTACTGACTGTCCGAAACCGATTATTGCGGCTGTGAATGGTTATGCACTCGGTGGTGGCTGTGAACTGGCCATGCATGCCGACATCATCATTGCCGGTGAAAATGCCAAATTTGGTCAGCCTGAAGTAAAACTGGGCTTGATGCCGGGTGCAGGTGGAACACAACGTTTACTGCGTGCGATTGGTAAATATCAAACCATGCTTTGGGTACTCACCGGTAAACTGGTGAAAGCTGCTGAAGCTGAGCGTATGGGCTTGGTTTCTGAAGTCGTGGAAGATGAAAACACTATTACGCATGCCATTGAAATTGCTCAAACCATTGCATCTTTCTCTCCAATTGCAGTGCAGCAAATTAAAGAAGTGACCAATCTTGGCCAAGATCAATCTTTACAAGGTGCTTTGGCATTGGAACGTAAAGCTTTCCAGATTTTATTTGATACCAAAGATCAGAAAGAAGGCGTGAATGCGTTCTTTGAAAAACGTCCTGCACAATACACTGGAGAATAAGACATGACCATTCAATCTATGGCGCTCATTGGTACTGGTGTAATGGGCATGGGTATCGCGCAAATCGCAGCCCAGGCAGGTCTGGAAGTGCGCTTATTCGATGCCAAAGCAGGTGCGGCAGAAGCAGGTTTGGCTAAACTTAAAGCTACGCTTGAAAAGCTGCAAGCCAAAGGTAAATTTACTGAAGAAGTTCTGAATGCAACTCTGGCACGTTTCAAAATCCTGAATAGCATTGAAGAAGTGGCTGGTGTTGATCTGGTGGTTGAAGCCATCATCGAAAATCTGGACATCAAGCAAGGTTTATTTAAACAGCTGGAAAGTATCGTATCTCCAGAAACCATTCTGGCAACCAATACCTCATCACTTTCAGTGACTGCTATTGCATCCAACCTTGAGCATCAAGGTCGCATGGCTGGATTCCATTTCTTTAATCCAGTGCCCTTGATGAAAATTGTCGAAGTGATTGCTGGCCTAGCAACAGATGAACAGGTCGTTGCAGATCTACTCGAACTGGCACAACGTATGGGGCACTTCGGTGTGCGTACCAAAGACACGCCTGGGTTTATTGTTAACCATGCCGGCCGTGCTTATGGTACTGAAGCACTAAAAATCCTGGGTGAAGGTGTAGCTTCTGTTTCTGAAATCGACCGTATTCTGCGTGAAGGTGCCGGTTTCCGTATGGGACCACTGGAATTGTTTGACCTGACTGCACTGGATGTTTCTCATCCAGTGATGGAATCGATTTTCAACCAGTATTATCAGGAAGATCGTTATCGTCCAAGCGCTTTAACCCGTCAAATGCTGGCTGGTAAAAAAGTCGGTCGTAAAGTCGGTGAAGGTTTCTATAAGTATCAGGATGGTCAAAAGACCAATGAAGCTCCGGCTCAGATTGCGCCTGAAGTAACTGAATTCAGCCCGGTCTGGATCAAAGCAGATCTTGAACAGGATGCCAGTATCTTGCGTGACTATATCCGTGAGCAAGGTCTGGTTATCGACAGTGCAGAAACTCCGGCAGCTGACAGTCTGATTCTATTGGCCACTTATGGTGAAGACACCACGACTGCAGCGCTTCGTTTTGATGTCGATGCGACTCGTGCAATCAGCATCGATATGCTGACTGATTTTGCCAAGCACCGTACCATCATGCCTTCGATTGCAACTCAAAAAGCCTATATCGACCAGGCACATGCATTGTTTGCTAAAAATGGTCATGGCGTATCGGTAATTGCTGAAAGTATTGGCTTTGTCGCACAGCGCGTATTGGCAATGGTCGTGAATCTGGCTTGTGATATTGCCCAACAACAAATCGCAACTGCAGCCGATATCGATAAAGCAGTAAAACTTGGTCTGGGCTACCCACATGGACCAATTTCATGGGGTGATGTTTTGGGCGCAGAACGTATCCTGTTGATCCTGGAACGTATCCTGACAAATACCGGTGACCAGCGTTACCGTCCAAGTCCATGGGTACAACGCCGTGCCCGTTTAAAACTTTCTCTTCTTCACACTGCAGCAGTTTAAGGAATCAAACTCATGTTAAATGCATATATTTATGATGGATTACGTACGCCATTTGGTCGTCATGCAGGTAGCCTGGCAAAGGTTCGTCCAGATGATCTTGCTGCACATGTGATTAAGGCACTGGTAGAGAAGCATAATTTAGCTGCTGATATTTTTGATGATGTAATTCTGGGTAATACCAATCAGGCGGGTGAAGACAGTCGTAACATTGCACGTCATGCAACGTTATTAGCGGGTCTGGATGTGAAAACGCCAGCACAAACTGTGAACCGTCTATGTGCTTCTGGCTTGGCTGCGGTGATTGATGCTGCTCGTGCAATTACTTGTAATGAAGGGGATATCTTCCTTGCAGGTGGTGTCGAGTCGATGTCTCGTGCACCGTTTGTCTTTGCCAAATCTGAAACACCATTTAGCCGTGATTTTAAAGTATTCGATTCAACCATCGGCGCACGTTTTCCGAACCCTGCCATTGAAAAACAGTTCGGCAATGACACCATGCCGCAAACTGGCGATAATGTAGCAGTAGAATACGGTGTAACCCGTGAAGATGCAGACCAGTTTGCTGCAGCATCACAAGCCAAATATGAAGCAGCTAAACAGGCAGGTTTCTTTGCTGACGAGATCGTGGGTGTTGAAGTGCCACAAGGCCGTAAATTGCCCCCAAAACTGGTCGATCAAGACGAACATCCACGTCCATCTTCTAACTTGGAAGCGCTACAGAAACTACGTCCACTGTTTGAAGGCGGTGTAGTGACTGCGGGTAATGCTTCTGGTGTCAATGATGGTGCAGCAGCGCTAATCATTGGTTCTGAAGCCGCTCAGGAAAAACTGGGCATCCAGCCAATGGCGAAAATCATCGCTTCAGCGGCTGCGGGTATTGAACCACGTATTATGGGCGCCGGTCCGGTTGATGCGATCAAACTAGCATTAAAACGTGCCAACCTGACTTTGGATGACATGGATATCATTGAAATCAATGAAGCATTTGCATCTCAAGTTTTAGCATGTCTAAAAGGTTTAGATGTGGCATTTGACGATGCACGTGTCAATCCAAATGGTGGTGCAATTGCAGTTGGTCATCCATTAGGTGCATCAGGTGCTCGTTTAGTGCTCAGCACTGCTCGTGAATTGCAGCGTAGCGGCAAAAAATATGCTGTGATTAGTCTGTGTATCGGTGTAGGTCAAGGCCTGGCACTGGTCATCGAACGCGTATAACAAAGGAAAAACACATGGGTGCATTAGAGGGTATTCGCGTACTGGATTTAAGTCGCGTACTTGCAGGTCCTTGGTGTGGTCAAATCCTCGCGGATTTAGGCGCTGAAGTGATTAAAGTTGAACGTCCTAAAACGGGTGATGATACCCGTATGTGGGGACCACCTTGGATGAAAAATGACCATGGTGAAAATACACGTGAAGCGGCGTACTACCAGTCAGCCAACCGTAATAAAATGTCAGTTGCGATTGATATTTCAACGCCTGAAGGTCAGGAACTGGTCAAAGCACTGGCTGTAGATTCTGACGTGGTCATTGAAAATTACAAAGCGGGTTCTTTGAAAAAATACGGTCTGGATTATGAAAGCCTGAGCGCGATTAATCCGAAACTGGTGTATTGCTCAATTACTGGCTTTGGTCAAACTGGCCCTCGTGCACCTGAACCAGGTTATGACTTCATTATCCAGGGGATGGGCGGTTTAATGTCTGTCACTGGTGAGAAAGATGACTTACCGGGGGGCGGACCACAAAAAGTCGGTGTGGCTTTTGCGGATTTGACCACGGGTTTGTACTCGACCATTGCCATTCAGGCGGCTTTGTTAAACCGCCATGTGACTGGTCTCGGTCAGCATATTGATATGGCATTGCTGGATGTACAAGTGGCGTTACTCGCAAACCAGGGTATGAATTACCTGGCTTCGGGAAAAATCCCGGGTCGTTATGGTAATGCACATGCCAATATTGTCCCTTACCAAGTATTCCGTGCTGCGGATCAGGATTTCATCATCGCCTGTGGTAATGACAAACAGTTTATAGCCTTGAGCGCTGCAATTGGTTTGCCAGATTTACCGCAAGATCCACGTTTTGTGACCAATGCACTGCGTATTCAGCATCGTGCAGAAATCACAGAGCTGCTAGCCAAACATTTCTTAAGCAATACTGCGAAGCATTGGGTAGAAGCAATTCATGCAGTGAAAGTTCCGGTAGGCCTGATTAATAACCTTGAACAAGCTTTCCAGGAACCACAAGTGCAAGCGCGTAATATGCTGGTTGAGATCCCCCATCCGTTAAAAGAAAAATTAACGGTGATTGGTTCACCAATTAAATTATCGCGTACACCAGTGGAATATCGTAAAGCACCACCAATGTTAGGTGAGCATACGAATGAAATTCTTTCACGTGTCGTGGATGAGGAAAAACTAGAGGCCCTAAAAGCTCAAGGTATTGTTGGTTAATCAAAAAGAAAACCCATAAGTCCAATAAAGAAGCAACTTAATCAAAGTTGCTTCTTTGCTATATACAAGATAATTATTTATAATTTCGCAATGCGAAACACTTATTATGAATTTGAAGGACGGTGAAGACATGTCTGATGATGTACCTGAAACCGATCAGTCGGAAGAAAAATTAATTGCGCCTTTGCGCCATGAGTTATTGCATCCGATCGAAGATATGCAGGATGAAAATGACCGTCAATTTATTACAGCTTTAGCACGTGGTCTGGAGTTACTGCGCTGCTTTAGTCCAAAACATCAGCATCTGGGCAATCAGGAACTGTCACAGATGACAGGTCTACCTAAACCGACGATTACCCGTTTAACCCATACCTTATCCCGTTTAGGATATTTAAAGCAGGTTCCGAATTCGAGCAAGTTTCAGCTCTCAGTCGGCGTACTGTCTTTTGGTTATTCGATGCTGTCGAATTTATCCTTACGTTCAGTTGCACATCCATTAATGAAAAATCTGGCGGACTATGCTGAGGCAGCTGTTGCGATGGCAACCCGTGACCGTCTGAATATGATTTATCTGGATGTGGTGCAGGGCAAAGGCAATGTCACCATGCGTCGTCAGGTAGGAACCCATTTGCCGATTCATTTAAGTTCAATGGGGCGTGCCTGTCTGGCTGCAATGCCAGAAGATGAGCGTGATTTTCTACTTGATGCGATTCGCCGTAAACATGCTAAAGAATGGCCACAGATCCAAAAAGATCTGGAGAAGTCATTTAAAGACTATCAGGAATATGGTTTCTGCTTTTCAATCGGTGAATGGCATAAGGATGTCAATTCGGTTGCAGTTCCTTTTGTCCATGAACAGCATGGTCTACTGGTGTTTAACTGCGGCGGTCCAAGTTTCCTCCTCAATGAAGAGAAAATCAAAAATGATATTGCACCACGTTTATTACATATGGTGAATAATATTAGAAATGAGTTGGGATAATACATTTCTCAATTGATTAATTTTAGAAAATAGTAGGTATTTCAATTAAATACCTGCTATAAAATATCTATAAAATTCATTGAAAATAATAATTCTTTTACCTGATAATAATTTATCATTATTTTACAAATACTTAATTAATTCCTCTATGGTAATTCATGAGTGTTTTTATCACTCATAAGACCTTAATTTAAATTAAAAATAGCTTGATAACTAAAGATGATAAGGGGTATGAAAACTAAGATGAAGACAATTACAACAGCTCTTTCTTTGGCGGTAGTTGTTATAATGGTGACTGCATGTGGTGGTGCAAAATCCTCTACAACAGTGAATACACCCCCGACTAATGGCGGTACTACACCGACTACGCTTGCTTATACCTATGACAAAGCTAAATTTAATGTTGTGGATAACGCTGCGCCTACTAAACAGGTAAGGATCGAGATTGCTGATCTTGATGTTCAAAAGAATGCATATCTGCAACATTCTGTCCAAAAGATATTTAAATACATTCAGGATTATCAGAATGGTACGATCACGGCTGAAGACCTGACCAATGCGGGGATCGCAATTCAAGATCCGTCACCAACATTTTGGCTGATGCTTCAACTGAAACTGATGTAACTGGTCTGGGCGCTTATGCAAAATGGCAATCTGACAAGGGTGTATATGTTTCAGGTAATGTGCAGCTTGGTTTCGGTGATGTTGAGTTTAACCGTACTGTGACTGATGGGCTTGATTCGGTGAAAGAATCCAATAAAGCTGATCTGTTTAAATACGGTGCTTATGCTGAACTGGGTTATGACTTCTTCGCTGACCGTCTGACTGTTTCACCGGTAATCCCCCCTAAAAATAATAGGATCTAAAAGTAGAATTTTCTCTTAAGATACGAGCAGGAGATTCTGCATGAAAACATCTAAATTTACTGACAGTCAGATCATGTCCATCTTGAAACAGGCAGAATCTGGCACACCTGTAGCGACCCTTTGCCGTGAACACGGCATGAGTAATGCTACCTTTTATAAATGGCGTGCCAAATATGGTGGTATGGATACATCATTAATGGCTCGACTGAAAGAGCTAGAAGCCGAAAATACCAGATTTAAAAAGATGTATGCGGAAGAGCGATTAAAGGCCGAAATCATCCAGGAAGCGATGGCAAAAAAGTGGTAAAGCCATCTTGCCGGCGTAAGATGGCACAACAGGCAGTTGCCCAGCATGCCATTAGTATTCGTTTGGCTTGTAAAGCATTTGGCATTAGTGAAACCTGCTACCGCTATCAAGCCAAACTCAGCGATGACAATGCACTCATTGCTGAACAGCTCATTGAACTCACTGAGGAAAATTCCGATTGGGGCTTTGGTTTGTGCTTCTCGTATTTACGGCATGTTGAGAGTTGCTGCTGGAATCACAAGCGGGTTTACCGCATTTACTGTGAGTTGGCACTGAATCTGCGTATTAAACCGAGAAGAAGACTAAAACGGCATGCGCCTGAACCATTGAAAGAACCAATCCGAGAAAATCAGGTTTGGTCATTAGATTTTATGCATGATCAGCTTTCCGATGGTCGCAAGTTTCGATTATTGAATGTGATTGATGATTACCGCCGCGAAGGCCTAGCCATTGAAGCAGGGTTCTCATTGCCCACAATCAGGGTTATTCGTACGTTGAATCAATTGCTGGAGTGGAGAGAAAAACCGTTAGTGATCCGATGCGATAATGGTCCCGAATTTATCAGTCACGAATTTGTGCGCTGGGCTACTGAGCACGGTATTCGTATTGAATATATTCAACCAGGTAAGCCACAGCAGAATGCGTATATTGAACGCTATAATCGGACCATACGTTATAGTTGGCTGAGCAAGCATTTATTTGATACTTTGGATGAAGTACAAGATTATGCAACAAGCTGGTTGTGGCATTACAACCATGAAAGACCACATCAAGCTAACAAAGGAAAGCCACCTCTAATGGCTGCTTAACCTCTACTTTTAACTTCGGTTATTTATGGGAGGATTACCTTACGTTCCATGCATGATCTGTCTATGTAATAAAAAATAACCGCAGAAAAAAACCTTGAAAACTTTTCTTAAAACTTTATGAAAAATAATGCTTAGGTTAAGATGAGCCATCATTTGTAAAAGCATTCTAGAAGACCTATGCAACCATTTGTTCTATATAACTCAGAGCAACGTAAAAAAGTAGAATTTGTGCCTCGTAAAGAAGGTCAGATTGATCTGTATGTCTGTGGGATGACGGTCTATGACTACTGTCATATCGGACATGCACGTACCGTGGTTGCATTTGACTATATTATCCGTTTTCTGCGCAGTCAGGGCTGGAAAGTAAAATATGTCCGTAATATCACTGACATTGACGACAAGATTATTAAACGTGCCAATGAAAATGGAGAAAGCATTTCATCACTGACCAGCCGTTTTATTGATGCCATGAATGAAGACTTTGCCAAGTTAGGCTGTCTTGCACCGGATGAAGCACCAAAAGCCACCGATTACATCAATCAAATGCAAAACATGATTGGTACGCTAGTGGAAAAAGGGACTGCATATCCGGCAAATAATGGCGATGTTTATTTCGAAGTTGAAAAATTTGCCAAATACGGCCGCCTTTCAGGCCGTAAACTGGAAGATATGCAGGCAGGCGCTTCTGAACGTGTAGACGTCGAAGTTGAGAAAAAACACCCATTTGACTTTGTACTTTGGAAACATGCCAAAGAAAATGAACCTTCTTGGGCTTCACCATGGGGCAATGGTCGTCCAGGATGGCATATTGAATGTTCTGCGATGTCAACCTGCTGCCTGGGCAATCATTTTGATATTCATGGTGGCGGTGCTGATTTAAGCTTCCCGCATCATGAAAACGAGATTGCACAATCTGAAGCAGCGACAGGTGAGCAGTATGTGAACTACTGGATGCATGCTGGCTTCATCAATGTCGATGGTGAAAAGATGTCGAAGTCTTTGGGTAACTTCTTCACTATCCGTGATGTGATTGAAAAATTCCATCCAGAAGTGGTGCGTTACTTTATCGTATCTTCACACTACCGCAGCCCGGTGAACTATTCAGATGTAGCTTTAAAAGAAGCGAAAAATACGCTGATGCGTTTCTATCATTCTTTTAAAGCTTATCAAGCGGTATATGGTGAGCAGGTTGTTGAAACTTTAGATCAAAGCTTTGTTGAGCGTTTCAATACAGCCATGCGTGATGACTTCAATACGCCAGAAGCCATTGCTGTGTTGTTTGAACTGAATAAAGAGCTGAACCGTGCAGTAAAAGACCAGAATCAGGAACAGGCTACAGTTTATTATTCTACTCTGCGCCATCTCACCAATATTCTGGGTCTGGTACAGCACAATGTCGATGAATTCTTGAAGTCTGATATTGGTCAGGAAGCTTTAGGCTTGTCTGAAGAGCAGATTGAAGATCTGATCCAGCAACGTAAAGATGCCAAAAAAGAGAAAAACTTTGCTCGTGCCGATGAAATCCGCCAGTCTTTATTAGACCAAGGAGTGGTGCTGGAAGATACCCGTCAAGGAACTGTATGGCGTCGTGCTGATTAATTCGACAGTTGAATCAATAGAGAGTTGACAGTTAGCAGAAACTCTCTATAATTCACTCCCATATTGCGGGAATAGCTCAGTTGGTAGAGCACAACCTTGCCAAGGTTGGGGTCGCGAGTTCGAGTCTCGTTTCCCGCTCCAAAATTCAAAAAACCCTGATCGAAAGATTGGGGTTTTTTATTGCCTACGCAAAATAAAAAGGACAATGAGGGCTGATTAACATAATGAAATTCTGAATATGGAAGAGCTTTCAGTCAGGGAAATTTTAAAACATTCTGTTTAAGTTTTATGAAAAGCTCTACATTTTGAAACCTGCTATTTGCATAGATATGATAAAATTGCGAAAATTATTTTTTGCTAGAATGAGTCAACTCTGTATAGAGTTAAGGTAAACCTACTTTGAACCCACCAAATATGCCAAATCAAATAGACTTCCAGAAAGTTGCACTTGAAACCTTGCGTATCGAAGAACAAGCATTACAGATTTTAGCCACGCAGATCGATGAGCGTTTTAGTCAGGCATGTGAAATTATCCTGCAGTGCAAAGGTCGTCTGGTGATTACCGGGATGGGGAAATCCGGGCATATTGGCCGTAAGATGGCGGCAACTTTTGCGTCTACGGGTACGCCTTCATTCTTCATGCACCCGGGCGAGGCAGGGCATGGGGATCTCGGTATGCTGGTACCGGGTGATGTACTGATTGCCATTTCAAACTCAGGCAAAAGCGATGAAATCATGATGCTGATGCCTCTGATCAAGCGTCTGGAAATTCCCTTAATTACCATTAGTGGGGATGCCAAAGGCCCAATGCCACAAAATGCTGATGTGGCTTTAACTCTAGGTCATCTTCAGGAAGCCTGTCCACTTGGCCTGGCACCGACTTCGAGTACAACAGCAACTTTAGCGCTGGGTGATGCACTGGCTGTCGCTCTTTTAGATGCACGAGGTTTTACTGCTGACGATTTTGCCTTGTCACATCCAGCGGGTGCCTTGGGTAAACGCTTATTGCTGCATGTAAAACACTTAATGCACACTGGTTCGGAATTGCCAAAAGTGTCACCAGATACACCAATGAATCAAGTTTTATACGAGATTTCAAATAAACGCCTAGGTTTAACCACAATTGTGGATCAAAATGACCTTCTGCTGGGTATTTTCACTGATGGTGACTTACGCCGCCTGATCGACAAACAGCAAGGTTTTGATGTCAATTTACCGATTCAGGAAGTAATGACCAAAAATCCGCTGACAATTTCTCAGGAAGCACGTGCTGTCGTTGCACTGGAAAAAATGAACGAACGTAAAATTAATCAATTTGTAGTGGTTGATGATGCCAATAAAGTCATTGGTGTAATTAGTATGCATGACCTGATTCAGGCTGGGGTAAATTAATAAATGGCATCTTATGTATTATTAGAGCAGGCACGTCATATTGAGGCACTGGTACTTGATGTAGATGGTATTTTAAGCGACGGTTTTGTCACATTGACCAACACGGGCGATGAGATCAAGTCTTTTGATATCCGTGATGGTCTGGGTATGAAACTGGTACAGCAAGCCGGAATCAAAGTGATCATTATCACTGGGCGTCAAAGCAATATCGTACAGAAACGTATGTCGGATTTAGGTGTAGATCTGGTTTATCAGGGCCGCGAAGATAAAGGGACTGCTTTGCGTGAAGCGTGTACTCAGCTCAATATCGATCCTGAAGACTGTTTATACATGGGTGATGACTGGCCTGATCTGTCTGCCTTCGCGATTGCAGGCATGAAAGTGACTGTTCCAAACGGCCATGTTGAAGTGCGTCGTCGTGCTGATCTGGTAACGCAAGCCTATGGTGGTCGTGGTGCGGTACGCGAGATTTGTGACATGTTACTGATGTCCAAAGGTAAGTACCAAGAGTTACTTGAAAAATATACTCGTGCGCCTTATTAATAAGTCATACATCCTGGATTAAGTACACCGCTTATGGACACTAGAGTTTTATATCTTACGGCTATTATCATTGCCGCAATAAGTGGTGGTTATTACTATTACAGCGGTAAAGGCAACAAGTTGCAGACTGATTCTGCACGTAGCATGACCTATTCTGCGAATAATATTAACTTAACCCAAACTGATGAAAAGGGCATGTTGTCTGTTCGTGCCCAGGTCGACCAGCTTGAACAAAACCTGCAGCTAGAGACTTCAAGTCTCAAAAATCTGCAGGCAACGACCTATAAAGACGGTCAGATTGATGCGACATTCTTTGCCAAACAGGGCAACGGTTATGATGACAATACAAAAGTTGTACTTTCTCAAGAAGTGCTGGCGACCAAGATCATGCAAAATGGAAAAATGCAGTTCCGTACCGAGGAGCTGACCGCTTTTCCGAAAACACGTGAAATTGAAACCGATAAAACTGTCATTGTTGAATCTCCACAGGCTGAATTTATCAGTCAGGGCCTAAAAGCCAATCTTAATGATGGTCAATACGAATTCTTTAATATTCGAGGAAAGTATGAACCAAATTCCTAGAGCTAAAATGATGAAAACTTTCCTTAAGCGCGCTGCGTTGTTAAGTCTGGTTGCATTGGGTTCAGCCACTGCGTTTGCATTGCCATCTGATCGTAATCAGCCGATTACCTTATTAGCTGACCGTGCGACTTTTAATGAGCGTACTGGAGTCACGACTTATTCAGGTAATGTCATTATTGAACAGGGCACCATGAAATTGCAGGCCAATTCGATTGTGGCGAATCTGAATAATAAAAAACAGATCAGCCTGATTACGGCAACAGGTAGCCCGGCTCAATTTCAGCAGAAAGTTGATCCTGCCAAAGGTTTGGCCAAAGGTCAGGCACAGAAAATTGTCTATAATGCGGAAACCGGGATTATTACCCTATCTGGAAATGCCTACTTGCAGCAAGATGGCGCTAGTATCCGTGGTAATACACTGAAATACAGCATGAATAAAGGCGATATTGAAGCAACAGGTACACCAAATAAAACCGGTTCAGCAGCAGGTCGTGTACAAATCGTGATTCCGCCTTCATCTTCGAAATCCTTTCCGGGAGCACGTGATTAATGGCACAGACGCATCAGGTTCAAACTTTAACCATTAAGCATCTGGCGAAAAATTATAGTAAACGCTGGGTAGTCAAGGACGTTTCCTTCAGTATGGAAAGTGGGCAGATTGTTGGGCTTTTAGGGCCTAATGGTGCAGGTAAAACTACCAGTTTCTATATGGTGGTGGGTCTGGTGCGTATGGACAAGGGTGAAATCCATCTGGATGATCTCGATTTGTCTGACTTGGCAATGCATGAACGTGCGCGAAAAGGGATTGGCTATTTACCTCAGGAAGCTTCTATTTTTAGAAAACTAACCATTTCTGAAAATATTATGGCGATTCTGGAAACCCGTAAGGATTTAAGCAAAGCTCAGCGTCAACAACGTTTAGCCGAATTACTAGCAGACTTTAAAATTACCCATATTAAAGATTCATTGGGTATGAGTGTTTCGGGTGGTGAACGTCGTCGTGCTGAAATTGCCCGTGCGTTGGCAGCTGACCCTAAATTCATGTTATTGGATGAACCTTTTGCCGGGGTTGACCCGATTTCAGTGGGTGATATTAAAGATATTATTACGACGCTGAAAGATCGTGGAATTGGGGTATTGATTACCGATCATAACGTTCGTGAAACTTTGGCCATCTGTGAACATGCCTATATTGTCAGCGAAGGTTCAGTCATTGCTGAAGGCACGGCACAAGAAATTCTGGCCAATGAAACGGTACGTAAAGTTTATCTGGGTGATGACTTTACTGTATAGAAAATTTTCATTATCAGAAAAACCCGCATTAAGACTTTAGTCGTCAAATGCGGGTTTTTTTTACTTAAATTAAGACGAAAAAGCTATCTTTTTGTATGATTTGATATATTGTTAGGCTAAAACACGAAACATTCATTATTATGCAATTTAGGGTGCAGCACTTAAAAAATGTTCAGGGGATAATAGATAAAAATAAGGGAATATGGATCATTCTTCTTTTGCCTTTATCTGTGCCATTCGTACATGCAGAAAATTCACAGAATTATTTTAATAATATTAAAAGTGGATTAGGAAAACTGATTGCACCAGAGCCAACGCGATCAGCGCAGACGATTGATATTAGCTCAGTTAGTCAGTACTCACTGGATACCTCAAAGGTGGCTGAACTGCCGCAGATTAGTCGGCCGTAGCAGGGACAATCTTCAATTCGACCTATAAATGCTGGTATTCCTGCAAAAATGAGTCTGATTGAGGCGGTTCATACAGCAGTTCAGCGTCGTCCGGAAATTGCCCAGAGTATTTCGTCTTTATCTGCACAGGCAGCCAATATTGATGTGGCCAAAGCAGCCTATTATCCGCAGTTATCTGGCGGTGTGGGTACCGGAGATTTGACCTCAGGTGAACGTGGACGTCAGGTGGTTTCTCTGAATGCAACCCAGATGCTATATGACTTTGGCAAGATTAGAACCAATGTGAGTGTTGAAGAAGCGAGACTGGCAGAAGATCAGGCAAGGGTACTGGTGAGTCTGGATCAGGTTGCACTGGAAGTAGCGGATGCCATCGTCAATATTAAGCGCTATCAGGAAATTACCAAGATTGCCGAACAACAGATTCAGGGCATTGCACGAATTGCAGAAATTGCCAATTTACGTGCCCGCGCCGGAATTAGCACACAGGCTGATCCGGTTCAGGCGCAGTCCAATCTGGAAGCTGCGCAATCTAACCTGATCGTGCAACAGACCCAGTTAAGACAATATCAGCAACGTCTACGAACTTTATTGGGATTTGATGCCTCTGCAATCCAATGGGAAATTCCAGATCGTATCGTGACCCAGGCTGATCTTTATCAGGATCCTGAATTTACCCAGATTCCAAGCATGATCTTGGCACATTCAGGGGGGGTAGATGTAGCTCGATTGCAAAAAGATCAGGCACGTTTAAGCCGTTATCCGACCATTAATCTGAAAAGTAGCTTAAGTCAGGCAGTCAATGGTCGAAATCCAAATAATAATGAAGATGATGGCTTTTATAATTCAATTATGATTGAAGCTAGCAGTAATTTTTATCAGGGGGGCGCTGTTCGGTCTCAGGCACGTGCTGCCAGTTATGCCGAAGAAGCTGCACGCGCACAGGTCAATACTGTCTATCTGGATGTGCTGGATCAGGTTCGTTTAATCCGGGAACAGATCGAAAATAAACAAAGACAAATGGATGTCCTGGCTCAGCGCCGTGAAACCACGGTACGAACCAAAGAGCTATATCAAGAACAATATAAATTGGGCACTCGGACTGTAGTGGATTTATTGAATGCAGAACAGGCGATTCACAGCGCAGCACAGGAAATTGAATCAGCGCGCTATGACATCTATTCGGCGATTGTGCAATACATTCAGGTGACAGGTCGTACACGGGATATTTACGCGCTTAACCGTATTTCTATTCAGGGGTTTGAAGTTCAGCCATGAGTACTACAATAAATTATCAACCGTGGCTTCAGGCAGTTTTAAATATTGCCAAGCATTATCGGATCGAACCATCTGAGGAGCGCATTCGTCTGCAACTGGACTGGAACCAGCATCATGACATTGATGAAATGCTCAAGATTGTCAGCCGTCAGATGGGATTGAATGTCCGTAAAAATAAATTTGATAGCAGTCTGCTGAATCCCTGGCGTTTGCCCTTATTGGTTGAATTTGATAGCGGAGATGTCGGTGTTATTGAACGTATCGACACACAAGGCAATGTCAGTGTACAACTGAGTGGAGATGCCGGTTTATCGCAAAGTTTTACCATCGAGCAGTTAGAGGCTGGTGCGAAGCATGTTTATATCCTGCGACCAGAGTCTTCTGTACCGGATGCGCGTGTCGACGAATATATCAAGCCCTTTGAGAAAAACTGGTTCTGGTCAATTGTATTGAAAGACTGGAAACGCTATATCGATGTGATGTTTGCCTCTTTAATCGCCAATATTCTGGCTTTGGCAACGATTGTCTTCTCGATGAACGTTTATGACCGTGTCATTCCTTCACAATCGATTCCTACTTTATGGGTGTTGGCCGGTGGTGTACTGATTGCGGCGATTTTCGAGTTTGTATTGCGGGTATCCCGTATTTATCTTTCAGACATTATTGGTAAACGGGCTGACCTGAAAATATCTGACCGGGTATTTGGGCATTCCTTAAGAATTAAAAACAGTGAGCGTTCCAAATCGACCGGAACGTTTATTTCGCAGATTCGTGAACTCGAAGGTGTGCGTGAACTGGTCACTTCAACTACCGTGACGGCTATTGCAGATCTGCCATTCTTCTTCCTGTTCCTGGGGATCTTCTGGATTATTGGCGGCAACCTGTTCTGGGTCATGCTACTGGTAGTACCACTCATGATTCTTCCAGGGATTCTGGCGCAGAAAAAACTGGCTAAGTTGGCACAGTTAGGAATGCGTGAATCTGCGATCCGTAATGCTTTATTAGTGGAAGCCGTACAAGGGATTGAAGATATCAAGCTGTTAAGAGCTGAAACCCGCTTCCAGAACCAATGGAATCACATGAATGAAGTCTCTGCTGATGTCAGCATGCAACAACGTAAAATTGTTGGCTTAATGACAGCATGGACCCAAAAAATTCAGGGACTCACCTTTGCCATTGTGGTCTTGGTCGGTGCATTTGCGGTGATGGATGGTGAGATGACCACGGGTGCTTTAGTTGCCTGTTCGATTTTATCATCACGGATGCTGGCACCTATTTCACAAATTACCGGTGTCTTGGGCCGTTTACAGCAAGCCAAAGTTGCTAAAGGCGGTCTGGATGAGTTAATGAAAAAACCGGTGGATCAGCCGGATTATTCACATCTGATTCACCGTCCTGTATTGGATGGTCATTATGAGCTGAGTGGCGTGGTATTCAAATACGGCGATGATGATCCCAAACCGAGTCTGGTCATTCCAAAACTGGAAATTAAGCCAGGTGAAAAAATTGCAATTCTGGGCCGTAACGGTGCAGGTAAATCGACGCTGTTACAACTGTTGTCGGGCATGCAAACCCCAGCACAGGGTAAGGTCAAACTGGATGGTATTGATCTGACTCTGATCGATCCTTCAGATGTACGCCGTGATATGGGCCTGCTCAATCAGAATTCACAACTCTTTTACGGCAGTATCCGTGAAAACCTGACTTTGGGTGCACCGCTCGCTACAGATCAACAGATTCTGGAAGCCTTGCAAATCACTGGTGCACTTAACTTTGTTCAGGAGAAAAAAGAAGGTCTGGATCATATCATTCTGGAAGGTGGAGTGGGCTTCTCGGGTGGACAGCGTCAAGCCTTGTTACTGGCACGGCTCCTGATCCGCCAGCCTAAAATTTTGTTGCTAGATGAACCAACCGCAGCGATTGATGACGTTTCAGAAAAGCAGTTAATTGATCATCTGAAAGGGTATCTGTCCCATCGTACACTGGTAGTGGCAACGCATCGTCGCGCCGTACTGGAGTTAGTTGACCGTATTCTCGTGGTCAATGATGGCAAAATTGTCATGGATGGTCCACGAGACCAAATATTAAATCAGTCACAGGTAGGAACTAAACGGGTCGTGGGAGCAAGCGCATGAGTGAACCACAAACATTAACGCGTTCAAACAAAGTGAGCTTTCAGGAACCGCCATTACCTAAATCTAGTCTGATTATCTGGATTGTGGGCATTGGCTTGTTAATTCTATTGACATGGGCCTGGCTATTTAAACTGGAAGAGGTCTCGACCGGTACGGGTAAAGTCATTCCATCTTCCAAAGAACAGGTGATTCAGTCTCTGGAGGGCGGCATTCTAACCAAGTTAAATGTTAAAGAAGGCGAGATTGTAGAACGTGGCCAAGTCTTGGCTCAGCTTGATCCAACCCGCTTTGAATCAAATGTCGGTGAATCAGAATCCTTACTAATCGCTTCACGTGCGACTTCCGCCCGTTTACGTGCAGAAGTGAGTGGTACGCCATTGTCTTTCCCTGAAGAAGTGCTGAAATATCCGAAACTGGTTAAAGAAGAAACCGCACTGTATCAGTCACGTCGTGCCAATCTGGAAGAATCTCTTGCCGGCTTGCAACAGGCATTGGTACTGGTACAACAGGAACTGGAAATGACCGCGCCATTGGTGGCTAAAGGGGCAGCCAGTGAAGTTGAAGTTTTACGGTTGAAGCGAGAAGCCAATGACCTGCGTAACCAGATGAATGATATTCGTAACCAGTACTATGTTAAAGCACGGGAAGAACTTTCCAAAGCCAATACTGATGTGGAAACTCAGCAACAGGTGGTACGCGGCAAGTCAGATACCTTGAACCGGACCATTTTTAAATCCCCAGTTCGTGGCGTGGTCAAAGAAATTGATGTCATGACTTTGGGTGGCGTGGTACCACAAAATGGCAAGCTGATGACCATCGTGCCTCTGGATGAAAAATTACTGGTTGAAGCTCGGATTTCACCACGTGATATTGCTTTTATCCGTCCTGATCAGGAAGCACTGGTTAAGATTACTGCCTATGATTACTCGATTTATGGCGGTCTAAAAGGCAAAGTGACTGTGATTTCGCCAGATACCTTGCGGGATGAAGTCAAACAGGATCAGTTCTACTATCGTGTGTATATCCGTACCGATAGTGACAAATTGAGAAATGCCGCCGGGCAGGAGTTTAATATCACACCAGGTATGGTGGCCTCTGTTGACATTCGTACCGGCGCAAAAACGGTAATGGACTATCTGATCAAGCCATTCAACAAGGCTAAAGAAGCATTGCGTGAACGTTAAATTTAAAAGTAATTAATAAAATTAAATTGAATCAAGCCTCTCGTTTAGAGAGGCTTTTTCTTTGCCCCATCAAAACAGGTATACTGCACAGGTGAAATTTGAATGCCTGAAGTTATGCCATTTACCATTGCCAGCCTTGTCAGTTTTGAGGAAGACATCAAAAAAAGCCGATTTCAGGCCTTTGCCACACCTGTAGAAAATGAGCAGGATGTGAAGGATTTTCTGGAGGTCTATCGTGATCCGACCACCACTCATCAATGCTGGGCCTGGAAAATCGGTCATCATGTACGCTTTAATGATGATGGTGAGCCATCGGGTACCGCCGGCCGGCCGATCCTCGCGACTATTGAAGGCAATGAGCTAACCAATGTACTGGTACTGGTGAATCGCTGGTATGGCGGTATTAAATTAGGCACCGGCGGACTGGTCCGTGCCTATGGCGGCTGTGCTGGACAATGTTTGTTATTAGCTGAAAAAATTGAGCTGATTGAAAAGAAAAAGGTCGAATTTGCTTGCCAGTTTAATGAGTGGGCGATTTTTCAGTATGAGTTGAATCAGCAGCAGATTGACTATCAGGAAGAATATTCGGCTGAAGGCGTACAGGTTCAGGCACAATTTCAGAAACATCAGATTGAACCTTTTGCTCTGAAGATTCAGGATGTTACTCGCGGACGTGAACAATTAAAAATCATAGAAGAAGCCACAGATGACTGAACCAGATCCATTACTGAAATATCGTGAGCAGCATAAACACCGCCTGAATTATATGCCTTGGCTATATTGGTCCTTAAAACCCAAGAATCGTGGTTGGGCTGAAGCTTGGCAGAAAGAATATCAGACCTATCTGATGGAGATGGAAACAGTCGAAATTGGCGAAAACTGTTTTATTTCGCCGTTGGCGCATATCTTTGCTGAGCCGGGTCGTAAAATTAGTATCGGAGATAATACCTTTATTGCGGCAGATTGTACGCTACATGGTCCTTTGGAGATAGGGAGCGAAGTTGCAATCAATCATCACTGTATTCTGGATGGTGGTCGGGTTGGGATTAAACTGCATGATCAGGTACGCATCGCAGCCTATTGTCATCTTTATGCCTTTGATCATGGGATGGAACTGGAGCAGCCGATTTATCAGCAGCCAGTCAGGTCCAAAGGGATTGAGATTGGTCGGGATGTTTGGCTAGGTGCCCACGTCGGCATAAAAGATGGGGTGAAAATTGCCGATCAGGCGATTATAGGGATGAATAGCATGGTCACGAAAGATATTGAAGCGCGTGCAATTGTCGCCGGAAATCCGGCAAAATTGATTCGATATCGGGATTAAAATAGTGAAAGAAGTTCTTGGAAAAAGGATTTATATCAGGTGCTTAATATTCGGTAAAGGTCTTATCACATCACATAAAAGTTAACATATTTCAATTCAAGCCTTACAGATTTCAGTGCACATTTACTAATGCTTGTGCTAAGTTAAAAATAACTAAGAAATTTTTATTATAAAAGAGAGGCTGAACATGAAACGTGTCATTGCCTGCATAGACTCCTCACCATGCACGAACGCACTTGCAGATGCGGCTGCATGGATTGCCAAACAGACCGGCCGTGAACTGGTTTTATTACAGGTTCTGGATTATTACCCGGCCAGTTATCATCTTGGGGAAATTAGCGGTGTGATTGGCTTTGAAAGCAATGCCATGTTGCTTAAAGAGCTGGCTGAGCTGGAGCAAAAGCAAAGTGAAATTGCGCTTAGTTATAGCAATAATCTGCTCCAGCATATTTCGGACCGTATCTTTAAAGATTATGGCATCCGCACCACCCATATTCAGGAAAAGGGTGATTTTCTGGAACAAAGTTTTCAGATTCTAAAACCTGATGATATTGCAGTCATTGGACTACTCGGTGAGCGTTCTGCCGAGAAAAATAAGCCAATCGGCACCAATGTAGAAAACTTTATCCGTGGTGCTAACTGTACAGTGATGACTGTAGGGGAACACTTCAGACCACCGACACGTTTTATCTTTGCTTATGAATATTCACCAACCTGTGTGAAGATGATGAAACGTATTGCAGAAAGTGATTTATTAAGACAATTACAATGTCATCTGCTTTATATCGGGGATCATGTGGAAATCCTGAATGAGCCTCTGCAATATTTGACAGAAGCAGGACTAGAGGTCGTTCCAGAATACCGCTACGGAGAAGTGGCTGAAAATATCCTGTCTTATCAGCAGGAACATGGGATTCAGTTAATTGTCTTGGGGGCATTCAGTCACAGCAAGATCCACCAGTTCTTCTTGGGCAGTATTGCGACAACGATTTTCCGAAATTCTAAAGTGCCATTATTGGTAGCGAAGTAGAAAGAGGGTGATAAAACCTACAGAAATGTATTTTTTGATAAATTGTTACAGCTTGAATTAAAAATAACCAGAGTTATCCTCATATATTGTGGATAACTCTGTGGTTACATTCTGTAAGATGATGTTATTTATCGAGAATACTTTATTGGCTGATTTTTGTTCTAGTTGTATTATTTGACAATTGCGAGTGCAAAACCATCATGTCCTTTACTGCCAACGGTCTGTAAAGCAGTACATGATAAGATACGTGGATGATTTTCCAGCGCTTTAAACATGTCACGAATGCCTTCAATACTTGGTTTTTTATTATCCGGATTGATGATATCACCGGCACGAATCACATTGTCCAGGAAGATAATGGTACCGGAGTGAGAAAAGTTTAAGCTCAGCTCCAGATATTCAGGATAGCTTTGCTTATCGGCATCAATAAAAATAAAGTCGAAAGCTTCAGTATCTTCAGGCAGGGCACGAAGCACATCTGCAGCACGGCCACATTTCAGCTCAACTTTCTGTTTTAACTGTGCACGATCAATATTTTCCTGTCCCATCGCAGCATGTGTATCACGGCCTTCGATTGTCAGGATATAACCGTCTTCAGGGAGGGCACGAGCCAGCCACATGGTGCTATATGCAGCAAAGGTTCCTAGTTCCAGTACGCGCTTGCACTTATTCATCTGGATCAGCATTTGCAGCAGCATGCCCTGATTCGGCGCAACAGCCAGATGATCTGGAAAACCATGTGCAGCAGTATTTTCAAGAGTCTGATTCAGGATAGGATCTTCAGGAATTAAATGTGAATCAATGTAGCGGTCAATATCTGTCCACATTTGTTGCATAGTACTCGCACCTTTGTTGTGATGCGTGCATTTTAAACTTTTCCGGGCACAGCGCAATTTATTGTTCTATATTCGCTGATTTTTTAGGCTATACAAAGCCAAAAGCTGGCTTTGTATAGAAAATGAAATGACTTAGTAATTACACATTGATGAGCGACGACTTAAATCCGGGCCCCAAGTGCGATAACCTTGAGTATCAATATGGATTTGGCCAGAGGCATATAAACCGAGCCCCATATTCAGGCTTTGTCCATGCTGTAACCAAAACTGGCACAGTTTGAACTTGGTATTTTCAATTGCTGCATAATCCTGAGCCTGTGGGTACTCAGGTCCGATCCGAAAATCAATTGCCGAGTTAAACAGGTGACGTGAAGAATTGGCTCCACCGGCACACTGATTTAAAGGCAGGTCACGATAAACCGAAGTGACTTCAAAATCAGTCAGTACATTGGCAGCAACCAGATATTTGAAGACACGTAAAGTAGGCACCTGATTTGACCAGAGCTCACGGCTTGGAATCATATATTGCGATCGACCACATTTAGCCCAATCCCGTGCAGTACGCATCAGCTCAAAACTTGGAATAATATTTCCGACCCCTTGCTGGGCCAAAAAGTTTTCATATTCACGTACAAGAGACAGGTTATTTAGTGCCGATACCCAGTGAGTATAGACATAAGGAACCGGTTTAGGCTGTGGTTTATGGTTGTACTGGACTCGTTCTTCTGGGATGTAAATCCTTTTATCTGGAGTTACTTTACCAGACTGTTTTGTGGTGGTAGCACATCCTACAAAGACAAGCGGGATTATACAAACACTCAATAACCCCTTTATTAAATGCTTCATTGATAGCAATTCAGATATTTTAAAATAGCGCTATTTTAGTCCACTTTTACGGAGAAAATCAGGATAAATTGCAATGAAATGTGTGGATGGGGTATAAAAAAAGACCAGTCTATGCTGGTCTTTTTTTAAGATTTGAAAAATTATTTTTCAAGATATTGTAATTTATCAGTTTTACCATTCCACTCTTCACGGTCAGCAGGTTGCTCACCAATTTGTGTGATGTTCGGCCATTTTTGAGACAGTTCAGCATTTAGCTCGATAAAGACTTCTTGGCCTTCCGGTAATTCATCTTCAGAGAAAATTGCATTCGCAGGACATTCAGGCTCACATAACGCGCAGTCGATACACTCGTCCGGGTTAATCACAAGGAAGTTAGGACCTTCATAGAAACAGTCTACTGGGCAAACTTCAACACAGTCTTGATATTTACATTTAATACAATTTTCAGTGACAACGAAGGTCATGGCGACAGCTACCTAAAAAATATGGTTCTAATGACGAATACCGTATTTTAGGCAAAAATAGAGGGAACAAACAATTCCTTTTATTGATATTTGTTATATATAGGGCTGTTAAATTTGAAAAAACTGCGATGATTGGATGAAAGGTTTAGGGAATGAGAATCATCATCAGCTAAGCCCTATGCGGGATAGGGCTTAGAAGAGATTTTAACTTGGCTGTTTCATGAGATCTTTAAGAGCATAAAGTTGCTGTAATGCTTCACGTGGGCTCAGATTGTCGACATCAATGTCTTCTAATAATTCAAGCGCTGCTGAAGGCTTTTCAATCTCGATGACTTTTTCGATGATTTCAGGCATCGCAAACAGATCATGCTGCGGACTCTGTGGTTTGGCCTGATGCTGCTTTTCCAGAATCTTCAAGCGATGCTGAGCTTCTTTAATTACAGCCGCAGGAATACCTGCCAGTTTAGCCACTTGTAAACCATGACTCTGGCTAGCTGGGCCATGTTGGACTTTATGCAGCAGAATAAGGTTGCCATTTAGTTCTTTGGCTGTGACATGATAGTTATCAATTCCTGCTTCTTTGTCCAGTTCGGTTAGCTCAAAATAATGCGTTGCGAACAGACATAGACATTGAATCCGTTTAGTCAGATCCAGCACACAAGCCCAAGCCAGGGACAGCCCGTCATAAGTACTGGTTCCACGACCCACTTCATCCATCAGAACCAGAGATTGACTGGTAGCATGATGCAGAATTTGCGAAGTTTCCGTCATTTCCACCATAAAGGTTGATTTGCCAGTCGACAAATCATCTGCAGAGCCAATCCGGGTAAAGATTCGGTCAATTGGACCCAGTGTTGTCGATTGCGCTGGCACATAACTACCGCAATAAGCCAGTAGGGCAATCAGGGCAGTCTGGCGCATAAAGGTGGATTTACCACCCATATTTGGACCGGTGATAATGGCCATACGGTGCTGATAATCCAGCTGGGTATCATTTGGAGTAAAGGCTGCCTTGCTTAAGGCTTCAACCACAGGATGACGGCCGGCAACGATTTTCACACCAATTTCAGGGCTGAATTTTGGTCGTGCCCAATTGCGTAAACGTGCCTGATGGGCAAAGTTTGCCAACAGATCGATCTGGGCAATCGCACTGCTCATCATCTGTAGATTGCCAATATCCTGACGCAGTTCATCCAGCAACATTTCGAATAGCATTTTCTCGCGAGCAAGTGCACGGGATTCGCTAGACAATACTTTATCTTCAAAAGCTTTTAGTTCAGGCGTGATATAACGCTCAGCATTTTTCAGCGTTTGGCGACGGATATAATGTTCAGGTGCCTGTTCAGCTTGTGCACGAGTCAGTTCGATATAATAACCACTGACACGGTTATAGCCGATTTTCAGGGTAGGAATGCCGCTTTGCTCACGTTCCTTAATCTCCAGATCAATCAGGAACTGTCCGGCATGATCACGGATTTTACGCAGCTCATCCAGCTCGCTATCGAAACCTTCTGCAATGACATTGCCATCACGTAGCAATACCGGTGGATTTTCAACAATGGCGGACATCAGGCGCTGATGCAGGCCATGAAAATCGCCCAGTTCTTCATTCAGCTGTTGCAATAATTTCGAATTCTGCTGACTTAACAGCGGTTGTAACGCATGGCGTAAAAATGGAATCTGTGCACAGGCTTGACGTAATTGAACCAGATCGCGTGGACGAGCACTACCTAAAGCGATACGGCTGAGTACACGTTCAATATCACTGATTTCTTTTAAGACCAGACGGACTGGCGATTCATGGAAACCTTCAAGCAATGCCTGTGTCGCATCCAGTCGCTCATCCAGTATCGCAGTATCACGAAGCGGTTGCATCAGGGTGCGGCTAAGCAGACGGCCACCCATAGCGGTCTGACAGTCATTGATCAGCTGAAACAATGAAGTGCCATGTTCAAATAAAGGCTCAATCAATTCGAGGTTGCGACGGGTGACTGGATCCAGTGCAATAAAGTCTGAACTTTGTTCCAGTTGAATGGTTCGGATATGCGGTAAAGCCGTTTTCTGGGTTTCTTTGGCATAGTGAATCAATGCAGCCGCAGCAGCTTTGGCCAAAGGCAGATGATCAATTCCGAAACCTGAAAGTGTACTTACTGCAAACTGGTCGCATAAGGTCTTCTGGGCATTGTTCTGGTTGAAGTCGACATTCGGACGTTTACTGATTGGAACATCTAGCTGTTGTTTTAAGTGTTCTACCAGTGCTTGATCTTGCAGATTTTCATCAATCACAATTTCGCTAGGCATGAGGCGTGCCAATTCAATGGCTAACTGACTTAAGTCATAATCGATTTGCTGGACTTTAAATAAACCCGCACTCAGGTCGAGAAGTGCAATTCCGATTTGTTGCTGGTGAACACACAGAGCCACCAGGTTGGAGGTTTGATGCGCACCTAATAAGGCATCATCAGTTAAAGTCCCGGGAGTGATAATCCGGACGACCCCACGTTCAACTGGACCTTTACCAGTCACTTCACCGATCTGCTCGCAGATCACCACCGTTTCGCCTTTTTTCACCAGACGAGCCAGATAGCCTTCAGCAGCATGGAAAGGTACACCGGCCATGGGAATTGGCTGGCCATTGGCTTTACCGCGATGGGTCAGGGTAATGCCTAAAATTTTGGCGGCCTTATGGGCATCTTCAAAGAACAGTTCATAGAAATCACCCATGCGATAAAACATCAATGAGTGTGGATGCTGCATTTTGACCGACATGTACTGCTGCATCATGGGCGTTAAGCTAGAGAGATCAGCCACAAGTTCTGAACTGGTCATTAAGAAAAAATCCTTTAAATATATAAAGCAAAACCTGAATCTTTTTCCGAAACACTATCCTCGGAAAACCTGGAAAATAGCCTAAGCTAAAATCCTGTAAAGACTGGTTTGAATGTCAAAAATAATTGTCTCAAGTCTAACAAATTTAATTTTTAGAAAGAAACATAAATCCGCAGGAATCTGTATTTGGACGGACTTAGTCGATATAAAGCATAAAAGGGTATTGATACATGGGTTGCCCATAAAAAAAGCCACCCAGAGGCAGCTTTTTTATATCTTTCATCAAAATTTAATCAGGGTCATACAATCCCAGGTCGACCAGATGTAATCTGAGAAGGCGGCGGAGTTCCAGTACAGCCTCAGGCGTTTCCTGAACGGAATGTCCACCTTTGATAATTTTATTGGAAGCCGCTCCTTCAAGATATGCACTCTGATAAGCAACGACATCATCAGTCATGATGTTTTCATCATCACTATCTGTATTATTGCCAATAATCGAGTGAAATTTGAAACCTGGTGCCGGATTAATATCTTTAGTCAGTGCCGTGAATTTTGATTTCTTACTAAGATCACTCGGCCCATTCTGAATCAGATCATGACCAACTTCATGCAGAAAATCACTTAAGCCAATTTCACCTTGGACAGTGTCAGCAAATGCACCCAAAAAGGCACTTGGCACACGAATAATTTTACGTGCCAGTTTGGTATGCCAGCGATCTGCATAATCGGTCCCTTTATGCGGTGCTGCCAGGAAAATAGCACGACTGAAATTCGGAACAGGCTGCATTTTGAAACGCGCTTTAAAGAGTGGATTGTCCCGGAACTTGGTCAGCTTTGAATCTTTTACAATATTAAAAGCGGGCTCGGTAATATCTGCATCACTCACCAATAGACGGGCAATGACACCACCCATACTGTGTCCGACCAGTACAGCTTCTTTTTTGGCTGGTGCATTATTGCTAATACGCGCGAAACCTTGTTGAAGCAGCGCATTAATCTGGAAACGGCTTTCCAGAATAGGCATGTTGGTTGAGTAGAAGACCTGCCACACCTGGAAATTTTCTCTTAAGACCGGATCACCCATAATATCATTCGTTAAACGAATCCAGGCTTCCGGGCTGCTGGCCAAACCATGAATCAGCAATAAAACCTTCTTATTTGGATTGTAAGGTTCCAGCATAAACAGATGCGGCATGACCAGATTATCGTCACGATTGATCAGTGTCAGATAAGCTGCGCGTCCCAGATTGTTTTCTGCCAGCCATAGCCCATAAGGCGCTGAAAAGTTTGCCGCTAAAGCATATTCCTTATTGGCAACTTTAATCTTGTCATATTTATACGGGTCATAAAGTTTTAAATGGAAGTTGCTGTTATTCAGGATCTGTTCTACAGAGTTTGCTGATTCTGGAATGGCGGTAATCGTGGTTGCCAGATAACGTGCTGAATGAATAAAAGGATTTATGCCATTTTGATATTGGTGATTTAGTGGATCGACCAGATATTTTTTATCTTTTTTGGAAATTTCTTCTTCTGGCAAGACCACCAGAAACTCAGAGCCGAAACCGTCACGACGGGTAATCGAGCGCAGACCAGAGAAGTTCATGTTATAGGTCGACATTAACTGTTCAATTGGCTGATTCTTGAGCTGGGGGAAATTGTCCAGATTAATGGTATAGATACTGTTTCCAACCTGCAGACGTTGACCGGCTTCTTTGGTTTTATAACGTTCTGCGTAGATCTGGATTAAATGAGCAATTGCCAGGTTATAAAAGTCACGAATCTGAACTTGTCGGTTGTCGAAGATCCGGTCCTGTGGTGCACGTTCAGTCTGAAACAGATAGGCATAACTGTAGCGGATACTTTTATCCAGCATTTGTAACTGCTGTTCCTGACATTTTTGCAGGTTCTGGGTTTGCAGTTGCTGTTTTTCTTCAGATCGGGTCTTAGCCAGAGCACTGGTTTTACATTCAGCCGATTTACCAAGCTGGAGTGATTTAGCTAGATATAATTCACTCGATGTTGAAAGTAATTGCTCATCCAGAATCTGTGGAATTTCTTGTAGCTCTTTCACACATTCTTCTGGATTATTTTCACAGACTTGTGCTTCACGTCCGGTCATGGATAGGACATTCAGACTGGCTTCACTCAACTTATCGCGTGTAAGAATGCTATCGCGTTCATTATTGATGGTGACATTAATAGCCTGCTCTTTAACACTCACCACCTGACAGCCACTCAGTACAGCTGTCATGAGTACAGTGCAAAGTAATGCTATCTTATTTATTTTCTCGTGCATAAAGACTTTGAACACTCATTTAAAATTATAAAGCTTGATAATGCTTTGTATTTTACTAATTTTTTCCCATAAAAATAGACCGCCGGAGCGGTCTATTTGTAATATTATGAATCTGAAATATAGCTTATTGTGCTGGTGTAGGTGCAGGGGTTGTTGGTGCAGGAGCGGCTGTTTGCATGACTTGCCATACGTTCCAGCGACCCTGTTTTTCAATTTCCTGAATCAGACGATCAGCGACTTCAGCTTCTTGCGGATATTTAATTTTGTAATTATTCAGAACCTGAACAGCGTTCTTTTTATTCTCCATGGCAATGTAGTTATTTGCCGCAGATAAATAAGCTTCTTGAACACCTGCCTGCATTGCCTTGTCCAGATACTGAATTGCTTCGCGGTGACCACCACCTTCAGACAGACCAAAACCGAACCAGAAGTTTGCTTCAGCATCATCCTGGTTAATACGAAGAATGCGCTGTGCATAGGTCATTGATTTGGTGGTATAGATAGAACCCAAATCAAGATTACGTGCCATCACGCTGGCCTTAAATGCACGCATTAAGACATCAAATGAAGCATTCGGACGTGAAGCCAAGGTATCCAGCTGTTGAGAAACTTCGCGAAGTTTTGCTTCAAAACCACGGCGTTCCTGACGGTCGCTAAAGCGGGGTGGATAATGACGCGCTTTACCTTCTACCATCTGCAAGAAATCATCGATTTCGGTAATGTCGATTTCATTTTCATTGGCAAGTGCTGCATAACGCATACTGCGTGTATTGCTATCCACCATCGGGATGATCAGCTTGTTCACATCTAGGGTTAACTGTTTAGACGGATCTTTAGGATCAGTGACCACCATTTTCGTCACTGGCTGCGCAGCGGCTTTTTGCAAATGAACTTCAAATGGAGGTGGTTCGTTATAGTTAAATGGATTTAAAGCATAAAATGGCGGAGTAAGTTCAGGTTCAACAAAAACTACCTGATCAGCTGGTTTCTGTTCTTGTTTGCTTGAGGTCGGTGCCATAGAGCACGCCGTCATGGTAAAAGCTAAGCAAGCAATTGCTAAGGGCTTCAAGGTCATAATATCCGTCCATTCATGTTATTTTTTAAAACATCTATTCAAAAAATGCATGATCGTCAGTCTATGAAAAGTGCTGCGATCATGCAAGCAAATGCGTGTTACAAAAGAATTACGATTTATAGTCAGGCCTTGGACTGACTGGTTTGTGCTTCGCACTCACGGCGCGCATCTTCCAGAATTTTAAGTTCTTCCTTGCTAAACGGCTGTTCATTTAACTGGTTTTTCTTAAAAGTCGGGTCAAGCAGAGACAGGCGGTTGCACAGTGTATTCATGCGTTTTTCATTTTGTTGAATACGGTCAAGTAGAACACGCATACCTTCCAGAATCGGGTCGGTCTGATCCTGTGTAGTTGCATAAGGCTGGAAACCAATGCTTTCCGCATAATCACGACGACGTGCTTCAGCATCCTCTTTTGGCTGGTCTTTGGTAATAAATCGGGCAGGATTGCCGACCGCTGTGGTATTCGGCGGAACTGCTTTGGTAACCACAGCATTGGAACCAACCTTGGCATTCTTACCTACAGTAAATGGGCCCAGAATTTTGGCACCTGCACCAACAACAACACCATCTTCCAGAGTCGGGTGACGCTTGCCTTTATTCCAGGTGGTACCACCTAAAGTGACGCCATGATACAGGGTGACATCATCGCCAATTTCCGCAGTTTCGCCAATCACAACGCCCATGCCATGATCAATGAAAAAACGTTTACCAATCTTGGCGCCCGGATGAATTTCGATACCTGTTGCAAAACGGCTAAAAGAGGACAAAACACGCGCTGAACCTTTACAGTCTTTTTTCCATAGCTCATGTGCCATGCGATGCATAATCAGTGCATGGATGCCAGGGTAGGTGGTTAAGACTTCTAAGGTATTGCGTGCTGCAGGATCGCGCGCAAAGACAGCTTGGATATCTTCTTTGAGCTGTTTTAGCATTAGTTTTGATCCTCATCCTGTTGTGATGTATGGGAAGATTTTTTCCAGGTGCCGTTATTCAGTGCCTGAACACGAGTGAAAATACCACGAAGTAAGTGATATTCCATACGATCTAATTGTATACGTCCGAAAAGGCGACGCAAGCGTAAAGGAAGTAATCGTGGGTTTTTTGGATCCATAAATTCAATTTCTGCCAGCATTTTTTCCAGATGCGGGTAGAACTGTTCCATCTGTTCATGGGTCACCAGCGGTTCATCCCACTCCATTTCAATGCCATCAATGACTTGCATGTTGGCTTTGGGATCACGTGGGTGTTCAACCTGATCCAGTGCTGCCATACGCAGTTCATAGCAGATCACCTGAATGGCTTGAGCAACATTGAGTACGCCATAGTCAGTATTCACAGGAATGGTTAAGTGATAATTCGCCATCGCCAGTTCTTCATTGGTCAGACCGCGGTCTTCACGGCCAAACAGAATCGCAATTTCCTGTTTATCTTCAACTACAGCTGAAAGTGCTTTTTCAGCAGCAGGGCGAACATCTAGTAAAGGCCATGGAATAGTGCGGCTACGTGCGCTGGTACCAAAGACGATCTGGCAATCTTTAATGGCTTCTTCTAGCGTTTCTACGATTTCAATCTGCTCGATCAGATCGGTTGCACCTGCAGCAAGTGCATCAATATCCGGATGAGGATAGGTTTTAGGCGCAACCAGAACCAGCTTGCACAGGCCCATGGTTTTCATGGCACGTAAGGCACTACCAATATTGGCAGGCAGGGTAGTATTAACCATGATAATACGCACATGGGAGAGATGTGCTGAAACAGCAGCATTGTCAATTTGACTCATGATGATTCCAGTTTGGATATATTAAAATGGGAGATTTATGAATACTGCGGCTGAGATTCAGCTTCATATTGTGCCAGCGCATCGTCCATACTCATGTCAGCAGGTGGAGGTGGAACCTCAACTGGCTTAGCTTCTTCATAAGATACGGCACGTGCAGCTTTAGACTTCACCTGATACTCGATATAGAGCGCAGTCTTGCCAAAATAATCACGTAGCTTGGCGAGAAGATCATCCAGCGGCGCAACTTTCCAGCTTAAACCCAGATGCAGTTCGGCCGTGGCATAGCCATAATCCAGATATAGAATCACTGGAATATGCGTGCTCATGTCCACATTGGTATATGGCACTAGAATCTGCTGCAAGTCACGGCTGAGGGTTTTGCTGTAATGTTCAGCTTGCAAGGTAATCTTGATGCTGTTAGCACGTTTCTGACGGATTTCATTCAGGCTAAAGGCCTTAGTTAAACGACCGAGTGGACGGTCAAAACCTTCACGTTCGTAGATTTCACCTTCAATCACTACCACTTTATCGACCTGAACGATGTCTTTAAAGCGCTGGAAGCGTTCATGGTTGGTGGAAATTTCGATACGTGCCGTACCATCATCTAATGTCACCATCATCCGGTTCGGGAAGTTAGCGACATCGACTACCAGACCGGCAAACACAGTCGTTACACCACGACGGGTTGGGGTTAATTCATTGATCTGACAAGGTACAAAAGCTTTTAGTTCATTACGATATACATCAATTGGGTGACCAGTCAGGTATAGACCTAAGGTATCTTTTTCACCTTTCAGACGAACTTCATCTGACCAAGGTTTCACCGGTTTGGCAGGTTTACGTTGGACTTCTTCAACTTCCCCGAACAGATCCATGATCCCGGTTTCACGGTTCTGACGCGCCTGATCCGCAGCTTGTACCGCTTCAGGCAATTGTGCCATTAGGTCAGCACGTTCAATGCCTAGACAATCTAGTGCACCCGCACGGATCAAGGCTTCGAGCGTACGTTTATTGATTTTTTTCAGGTCGATACGGTGACAGAAGTCAAACAGGTCTTTATAAGGACCTTCTTTCTGACGTGATTCAATCACGGACTGCATTGCCGCTTCACCCACGCCTTTAATCGCACCTAAACCATAAACAATGGTTTTTGGATCACTGGCATGGAACTGGTAAATCGACATATTCACCGATGGTGGTAATACTTCCAGTCCGTTATGACGGCAATCATCAATCAGGAACACCACGTTATCAGTGTTCTGCATTTCCGAGGTCATCACCGCTGACATGAATTCAGCAGGATAATGCGCTTTCAACCAAGCTGTTTGATAGGCGACAAGTGCATAGGCTGCAGCATGCGATTTGTTAAAGCCATAGCCTGCGAATTTTTCCATATAGTCGAAGATATGGTTCGCCGTTGCTTCATCGATATCTTTTTTCGCAGCACCTTCAATGAAGATCTTACGCTGCTTGACCATTTCTTCAGGTTTTTTCTTACCCATCGCACGACGAAGTAAGTCCGCACCACCCAAGCTATAGCCGGCACAGAACTGTGCCGACTGCATTACCTGTTCTTGGTATACCATGATCCCGTAAGTCGGCTCTAATACCTTTTCCAGTAATGGATGCAGGTATTCAAACTCGCCACCATGCATACGATGGATAAAGTCAGGAATCAGGTCCATTGGACCCGGACGGTATAGCGATACGAAGGCGATAATTTCTTCGAACTTGCTTGGACGTGCTTCCTTGAGCATTTTCTTCATGCCGACGGATTCAAACTGGAATACCGCGGTGGTATTCGCCGTCGCGAAGATGTTATAGGCTGGCTTGTCATCCAGCGGAATATAGGAAATATTCACCGGTTCGGTCACGTCTGGGCGGGCATTGATATGCTTGATCGCATCTTCAATCACGGTCAGGTTACGTAGACCCAAGAAGTCGAATTTGACCAAGCCAGCAGCTTCGACATCATCCTTATCGAATTGAGCAACACGTGCAGTACCATCCGCATCACACATCACGGCTGAATAGTCGGTCAGTTTGGTCGGTGCAATCACTACACCACCGGCATGTTTACCGGTATTACGGGTAATGCCTTCAAGCTTGAGTGCCATTTCCCAGATTTCTGAGGCATCGTCATAATCGGGATTTGATGGATTGGTGACGATATCTTTCAGTTGAGGTTCAGCTTCCAATGATTCTTCAAGGCTTAAACCCAGAGGCTTGGTTGGAATCAGTTTGGAAATACGATCAGCCAGACCATAAGATTTACCCAAGACACGGGCTACATCTCGAATCGCACCTTTCGCTGCCATGGTACCGAAAGTCGCAATTTGCGATACCGCATCACGACCATAAGTCCGTGCCACATAGTCAATTACGCGGTCACGACCAGCGATACAGAAATCGACGTCAAAGTCGGGCATCGAAACACGTTCCGGGTTCAAGAAACGTTCGAACAGCAGGTCATAGCGCAGAGGATCAAGATCGGTAATTTTCAAACTATAGGCTACGAGGGAACCCGCACCTGAACCACGGCCCGGACCTACCGGTACGCCATTTCCTTTGGACCATTGAATGAAGTCCATGACGATCAAGAAGTACCCTGGGAAGCCCATATCCAGAATAATCTTGATCTCAAAGGCCAGACGTTCATCATAAGGCTGACGGATTATAGGCCAGTCTTCTTCACGTTTTTCTGGTGGATACAGGAAGTTCAGGCGTTCTTCTAAACCTTCTTCACATAAATGTGCGAAGTAGGTGTCAATAGTATGGCCTTCAGGAATTGGATAATCTGGTAGATCGTTGAAACCTAAACGTAGGGTGACATTACAACGTTTTGCGATATGGAAGGTGTTTTCAATCGCGGTTGGAATATCGCTAAACAGTTCCGCCATTTCTGTTGAGCTTTTAAAATATTGCTCAGGGCTATAGGTTTTAGGACGGCGATTATCACCAAGCACATAACCATCTGCGATACAGACACGCGCTTCATGTGCTTCAAAGTCTTCGCGTGCAATAAAATGCACATCATTATGTGCAACTACACCAATATTATATTTCTTTGCGAGCTTTACCGCTTCTTCAATGAAAGTATCTTCATTAGCACGGCCAGTGCGGGTGAGGGCGAGATAAACACGATTTCCAAATTTCTCTACCCATTCTTGCAGTAGCGGTTCAGCTTTATCGGGATTTGAAGTAATCAGCATTTTGCCGACATCGGACTGCATACCGAGCAATACGATCATGTCATCGTGCTGATTCAAGATCCAATCTTTTTGTACGCAAGGAATATCCAGTTGCTGGCCGCTGATATAACCTTCAGACACCAGTTCGGTCAGGTTGCGCCAGCCTTTGTTGGTCATGGAAAGCAGGGTAACCCGATGCTCAGCATCATTCAGACGAATTTCAGAGCCAAGAATCGGTTTGATGCCTTTATCCAAACATTTTTTATAGAATTTAACAGCAGCATGTAGATTGGATAAATCAGTCAGCGCGAGTGCTGGCATCTCGTCATTCGCAGCAGCTTTGACCAAGTCAGGTATACGTACGATGGATTCAGTAATCGAAAATTCTGTATGAATACCAAGATGAACAAAGTGCATAAATGAGTCCCTGCAAAAACCACTCGATAGTTTAGCACGGGATTTATTGTTTCAGTTTGAAATTGAGGGGAAATGCTGAACTTTTAGATTGTGAATTAGAATTGACTTAAAGTCATGTTTATCATTTTATCGGAATAGAACTACGTATCCAAATTGAATTTGTATTAGGCGACATGGATGTCGCCGTTGGCTTGTGATACAGGGACGTATCATCAAGCTAACAGAAGATTTTTGTTACCTTGCATAGCAGTGCTATTCATCTTTCAAAAGTAAAAGAAGAATTTCAAGTGTCAGTAAGTTTATTCATAAAGTTATTTGAAAATTAGAATTTCATTATTTTTACTTTAATTTAAATTTTGAGTAGTTATGCCTTACTTTTGACGGGCCAAAAGTAACAAAACCCCTCGTTGATCTGATGGCACTTCCTGAGCAAGCTTTAAGCATTGCTTTAAAGCTTGTGTAAGACAGATCAACGGCAGCATCCATGCTGCTAAGTCATGTATCAAATGTTCGCTTCGATGTTTAAGATGCAGATATTTTTATGGGTAGAAAATAAAACCCTCAAAAAGAGGGCTTTATTTACTTAGGAATTTAGCTTAACGAAGTCGCGATAACCAGTCACCGACACTTTGTACAATCTGTACCAGGATCAATAAAACAATCACAGTCATGATCACCACAGAGGTATCAAAACGCTGATAACCATAAGAAATTGCCAGATCACCAATGCCGCCGGCACCAACTGCTCCAGCCATCGCCGTTGCACCAATTAGACTGATGGTTGCAGTCGTCAGGTTAAGAATGAGTGAGCTACGCGCTTCCGGCAGAATAAACTTAAAGATGATCTGCATTGGTGTTGCACCCATGGCTTGTGCAGATTCGATAATCCCCTCATTCACTTCTAGCAGAGAAGTCTCGACTAGACGACCAATATAAGGACCGACATAAATAGTCAGAGGCACAATCGCTGCCCAAGTACCAATTGATGTTCCGACCAAAAACTTGGTTAGTGGAATCACTGCAATCAGCAGAATAATAAAGGGTAGGGAACGCAGTGCATTCACAATCGGGTTTAGAGCATGATAAATCACACGGTTTGGCAGAATCCCGTTTGGGCGAGTGACAAGTAAAATGATCGCCTGAATAAAGCCCCAGATACAGCCAAACAGCATTGCGAAGAACACCATGTGAAAGGTTTCTTGCAGTGCAGTAACAAACTGATCCATCGATAGTGAACTTTTCCAGAATGGCGCAGTAATGGTGGTCAACCACTGTACAATTAAGTCTCTCATTCTTGTACTCCTGCTTGATCTACTTGTACGCCGTTATCTCTCAGATATTGCATTGCCGCTGTGATTTGCGCTGGATCGCCTAAAAGTTGGATAAACATCTGGCCAATCACTGAACCATTAATTTCTGTCATATTGGCAAACAGGATATTTAAACTGACATCAAACTGTTTGATCACACCTTGAATCACGGTTTCCTGCGCTGAGCTGCCCAGGAATTTTAAACAATAAATACTGTGATGATTCTGGTTTTCCAGATTCGCCAGAATATTCACTGGCAAGTTTTGCTGGAGTACAGTTTGAATGAAATTCTTGGTTGTTGGATGCTGAGGTTGACTAAAGATCTGCAGGGTAGAACCGGTTTCAATCACATCACCTTTTTCCATGACAGCCACATAATCACATACGGTCTCAATGACATCCATTTCATGGGTGACCATAACAATGGTAATGCCTTGTTCCTGATTAATGCGTTTCAGCAATTGCAGTACAGATTTGGTGGTTTGCGGATCTAAAGCAGAAGTTGCTTCATCACACAGCAGAATTTTGGGATGATTCGCGAGGGCACGCGCAATACCGACACGCTGCTTTTGACCGCCTGATAACTCGTCCGGAAAAGCATGACGCTTATGTTTTAGGTCAATAAAATCCAGCAGTTCTCCGAGACGTTTTTCCCGTTCAGCCTTACTCCAGCCAAGCAACTTCATTGGCATTTCAATATTGGCAGCCACTGTTTTAGTCTGCATCAAGTTAAAATGCTGAAAAATCATGCCGATCTGGGTACGTTCCTGACGCAATGATTTGGCATCCAAAGCAGTAAAGTTCGTGCCATTGATAATCACCTGACCAGACGTTGGGCGTTCAAGCAGATTAATCAGGCGGATCAGGGTACTTTTACCAGCACCACTATAGCCAATAATGCCAAAGATACTGCCGGTTGGAATCTGTAAATTGATCCGATTCAAGGCACGTAAGGTTTGACCCTTGAGCTCATACTGTTTGGAGATGTCTTTAAATTCAATCATAGTGTCAAATACTGCATCACGAATAAAAAAACAGGCAAGAAATCTTGCCTGTTCTGAATATTGATTATTGTATTACTTTTCTTCGGTTAAATAAGTCACTGGTTTATTGACAGCAACTTTAGTACCACCGAAGTGTTCATCAACATAGGCTTTCACAGCAGGAGTATGATACAACTGGCCAACTTTTTGAAGTACAGGATCATTTTGACGGTCAGCAGCGACAGCTAAAATGTTAACATTCATTTTAGTACTTTGATCAATCGCTTCGTAATAGATCGCATCTTTCAATACGTTCAGACCACCTTCCATTGCCAAAGTATTACCTAGAACAATCGCATCAACTTCATCTTTCACACGAACTGCAGTCGCCATTTGAATTGGCTTAATCACAATCTTTTTCGCATTTTCAGTAATGTCAGCAGGCGTACCTTTTACTAGGTCAAAGTTTGGTTTAAGTTTTACCAGACCTGCAGATTGTAATAATAACAATGCACGTGATTCATTTGCGCCGTCGTTCGGAATCGCAATTGTAGCGCCTGTTTTAAACTCTTCTACTTTTTTTACTTTGCTTGAGTAGATCCCCATTGGCTCAAGATAAGTCGTAGAAAGCGGAGCGATCTTTTGAGTATTGGCGTCGTTATAAGCCACCATATAGGCATAAGACTGGAATGCGTTGACATCAATTTCTTTGTTGGCAACAGCAGTATTCATCGCCACATAGTCAGTGAAGTTTTTCACATCAAGTTTGATGCCGGCTTGTTTAGTTTCAGGCAAAGTTGAAATGTAGCGCCATACGTCAGCATCTGAACCAGTCGATGCCATAGTAACAGTTTGCAGTTCACCTGAGTCTTTGTTTTGTGCTGCATCCGTTGCAGGCGCTTCTTGTTTTCCGCATGCAGTTAAAGTCAGTACAGATGCACTGAGTAAAACGCCAAGTAGCTTTTTCATAAAGATGTCCTAATTTTCGTGTTGCCTAAAGTATATGCATTTTAAGGTCATGTTAAAGTGGAGTTTTATTACACTTTCAGCTGACCTTAGATCGAGTCGCATGTGGCTCCGGCAGGGAAAATGCAAATGTACTGCAACAGTTCACGTTAATTCGATCGGGTCAGAGTTCACCAAACCACTATAGAGATTCCCTATTTGGAGAGAGTAAATAGAGGTTTTATAAAAGATATAGTCAAATTTGGTGCTCTGAATGGGCGCAATCATAGCAATTATTATTTATTCAATATAGTGGATAAAAACTATTTACTTATCTTTTTAATAGAATATAAATTGAATGAAAATGATCAAAATATCAATGAATACAATATATTATTTTTATTGAAGATAAGGCGGAATTTCATATCGTTTAAAGATTGATCTTTATAAGATTTTATCCAATAGAAATCATAAAAATGAATAAACATGATAAATACATCAGCTCATTAAGCTACTGAAAGATCTTTTTTAATAAATGTTTAGGGAGGATTTGAGCCGTGTCTTATTTGGCTGAGTAATTAATTTGATTGATTTCATACAATACATGCCAACATAAAGGGTGATCTTCCGGCAGCTTTGGATGCTGAAATTCTTGAGTCTTTATCATGCCTATCTTTTTCATCACAGCCTCAGATGGGGTATTTGATTTGGCAGTAAACGACACAACTTTATCTAGGTTTAAAGTATTAAAGGCATAATCTAGGACTGCACGTGCACCTTCAGTCGCATAACCTCGATGCCAATACTTTTTCGCCAGACGCCAGCCAATTTCAACACAGGGCGAAAACTCAAACAGATCAGGTTGTGGTTGCAGACCAATGAAGCCAATAAATTCTTTAGTCTCTTTTAGCTCAACTGCCCATAAACCCCAACCATGCTGATCAATCTGTCGAGTCACTTTTTCAATAAACTGTAGGCTTTGTTTAGATGTCAGTGGAGCGGGAAAATAACGCATGACCTCATTATCTGCACACATTTGGATAAATGGGGCAGTGTCAGCGTCTTGCCATTGGCGGAGGATGAGGCGAGGGGTTTTTATAATTGCAATCATGTTTATCTTGAAATTTGTAAATTTGAAGTAATAATTGTATGAGATCAAATTAAGAGTAGAAAAATGGATCTATTAGAAAAAACATTAGAAAATATAAAGGATTTAGCACAAGAAAAAAATTTATATGCTTATATTTTTGGCAAGAAAAGTAAAATATTTTTAGAAAATTCTAGTCATCGTTATTGTATCGATGATGGAAGACTTCTGAAATTATCACGTATGAATGATAAAAAGTGTGTGCTGTTGGAGATTGAATTAAATAATGGCTTAAAATTATATAAGCATAGAACTGAAGTTTTAACTAGAAAATATAAAGGACGTTCTGTTAGTCTGGAATAGATTAAGGGATTTATAAATGCAAACAAAGATACATCAATTTTATTAGATACAAAAAATCCTAACCAATTAGAAGAAAAAGATTTAAGAGATATTTACAAACAAACATTTAATACTGTAGATACAATTTTTTGTAAACAATGTGGTGGTGATGGGGCTGAATGGTAGATGTCCAAGATGCTCTGGCAATGGATTAGAGCCTATTGTTTAAAATGAGAGCATTTAAAAACCCCGCACTCAGCGGGGTTTTTACTTAATTTTTTATGAGAAAGAATTAAGCATTTTCACGTGCAATCGCGCGGTAACCAATATCTTTACGATATTGAACGCCGTCAAAAGTCACTTTCTCACAAAGTTCTAATGCTTTCGCTTGTGCTTCACCAATGGTATTACCCAATGCAGTCACACAAAGTACACGACCACCCGCAGTCACGATGTCACCATTTTCATTGGCTTTCGTACCCGCATGGAATACTTTCACATCAGTCATTTCTGTATCTAAACCTGAAATCACATCACCATTGCTAGACGTTTCAGGATAGCCTTTAGATGCCAGTACGATCCCGACAGTTTTACGCTCATCCCATTCAGCTTCTGCAGGTAAATTACCTTCAAGACCTGCTTGGACTAAATCAACCAAAGATGATTTTAAACGCATCATGATTGGTTGAGTTTCTGGATCGCCAAAACGACAGTTGAACTCAATCACTTTTGGTTGGCCTTTGTCGTCAATCATCAAGCCTGCGTATAAGAAACCTGTGTATACGTGACCATCTTTTTTCATGCCTTCAACAGTCGGACGCATCACTTCATTCATGGCTTTTTCGAATACGTCAGCAGTCACAACAGGAGCAGGAGAGTATGCTCCCATACCGCCAGTGTTCGGACCTTGGTCGCCTTCAAAAATACGTTTATGATCTTGAGAAGTCGCCATTGGCAGGATGTTGTCACCATCGATCATGCAAATGAAAGATGCTTCTTCACCAGCAAGGAATTCTTCAATCACCACACGAGAGCCGGCATCACCAAACTTGTTGCCAGCCAGCATGTCATCAATGGCATCGAATGCTTCCTGATTGGTCATGGCAACAATTACACCTTTACCCGCAGCAAGACCATCAGCCTTGATCACGATTGGTGCGCCATTTTTCTCTACAAAGGCTTTCGCTGCATCTACTTCGGTAAATACATCGTAGAAAGCTGTTGGAATGTTATGGCGTTTTAAGAAGTGCTTCGCGAATGCTTTAGAGCCTTCCAGCTGAGCAGCAAATTGAGTTGGACCCCAAACTTTCACGCCTGCTTCGCGGCAAGCATCAACTACACCATTTACTAATGGTGCTTCAGGACCCACAATAATCATTTCAACTGCATTGTTTTTTGCAAAATCAATGATGGCAGGGTTATTGAGAATGTCCAAAGCGACATTTTCACATTTATTTTCAGTTGCGGTGCCTGCATTGCCCGGTGCAACAAATACTTTTGCCACTTGATCGTCTTGTGCGATTTTCCATGCAAGCGCATGTTCACGGCCGCCACTACCTAAAACTAAAATGTTCATCTTTAGAAAATTCCCTCGAAAATGAAATTCCACAAACCCAATGAGGTTTAAAAATCTTTTAACATCTTATAGCAAGATATTAAATAATCTACTGATGTAACAAACCCTCCTTACGAAAAGGAGGGTTTGGAATTTAATACTTAAAAATTAGTGGCGGAAATGACGCATGCCAGTGAATACCATTGCAATACCAGCTTCGTCAGCTGCTGCAATTGTTTCTTCGTCACGCATTGAACCACCTGGCTGGATGATGCATTTGATGCCGGCTTTAGCCGCATTGTCGATGCCATCACGGAATGGGAAGAATGCATCAGATGCCATAACTGCACCTTCAACCACGAGTCCTGCATGTTCAGCTTTGATCGCGGCAATACGAGCAGAGTTTACACGGCTCATTTGACCTGCGCCAACACCAATGGTCTGACGGTTTTTCGCATAAACAATTGCGTTCGATTTTACGTATTTCGCAACTTTCCAAGCAAAGATCATATCGTCAATTTCTTGTTCAGTTGGTGCGCGTTTAGTCACAACTTTCAGGTCATCTTTAGTGATCATGCCCAAGTCTTGATCTTGAACCAGTAAACCACCATTTACACGTTTGTAGTCAAGTTGTGGAGCACGTTCGTTAATTGCTGGAAGTTCACCACATACGAGTACACGTACGTTTTTCTTCGCGCCAGTCACTTCAAGTACGCCGTCAGCGATGCTTGGTGCAATGATCACTTCAACGAATTGACGATCCACAATTGCTTGTGCAGTTGCAACGTCTAATTCACGGTTGAATGCAATGATGCCACCGAATGCAGATTCAGGGTCAGTTGCATAAGCAAGATCATAAGCAGCTTTGATGCCGTCTAGAGAAACTGCAACACCACATGGGTTCGCATGTTTTACGATCACACAAGCAGGTTTCGCAAATGATTTCACACATTCAAGTGCAGCATCAGTATCCGCGATGTTGTTATAAGAAAGTTCTTTACCTTGTAGCTGCTTAGCAGTCGCAACAGAAGCTTCTTTCGCAGCAGGATCTACATAGAAAGCAGCAGACTGATGCGGGTTTTCACCGTAACGTAAGTCTTGAGCTTTGTTTAATTGAGTATTGAAAGTACGCGCAAATTTGTCTGCCTGACCTTCTTCTTTACCTACGCGAGCGCCTAAGTAAGATGCGATCATACCGTCATATTGAGCAGTATGTTCGAATGCTTTAACCGCAAGGTCAAAACGGGTTGCATAAGATAAAGCACCATCAGCTTTAAGCTCAGCAATTACAGTTGCATAGTCAGCAGCATTTACTACGATACCAACAGACGCGTGGTTTTTCGCAGCAGCACGAACCATTGTTGGACCACCGATGTCGATGTTTTCAATTGCATCAGCTAGTGAACAGTTTGGTTTCGCTACAGTTGCAGCAAATGGATACAGGTTAACAACGACAAGATCGATCGCATCGATGTTGTGTTCAGCCATCACAGCTTCGTCTAGACCACGACGAGCCAGGATGCCACCATGAATTTTCGGATGTAGCGTTTTTACACGGCCGTCCATCATCTCTGGGAAACCAGTGTGCTCCGAAACTTCTACTACAGCAACATTATTGTCTTTCAACAATTTGTATGTACCACCTGTAGATAAAATTTCTACCCCAAGAGCAGCAAGGTCTTGTGCAAATTCCACAATACCGGTTTTATCGGAAACAGAGATTAAAGCGCGTTTAATAGTCATGATCTTCGTCACAGTTAGCAAGGAACAGATTAAATCTAAATAGCTAATTAACAGTCAAAAAAAATGCCTGCGGTAGCCGCAAGCATTTTATCATTTATTCACTCATTAAACCGTGAGCTTTTAACTTTTTACGTAAAGTACCGCGGTTTAGTCCGAGAATCTCGGCAGCGCGTGTCTGATTACCACGCGTATATTCTAGAACGACAGATAATAAAGGCTTCTCCATTTCTGCCAGCACCATGTCGTACACCTGAGAAGGTTGCTCGCCTTGCAGTTGTGCAAAGTAGTGGCGAACTGCGCGATCTACGTGAATACGAAGAGCGACATCAGATTGTGCAGTAAAAATAGGAGATTTGCTATTCATGCGAATTAATCCGAAAAATCAAATATCACTTGGGTAAAGCGATATATAAAAGTGGTCTAGAAATTGAAATGAACTCCATTTTAGATCCTAAAACTGGAGTTCTAAAACTTGGTCATTACATTGAGCTTGTAGCTTGCCACATCTCGACGATTTGGTCGAAAAATAAGCGTAACAATAGTTAAAGTTTTGTTACTGACCAAAATCAAAACAAAAAAATCTGCTCGATACGCAATAAGTTTTATAGCGCATTAGGCAAGACTGTATTTGTTGTGAAAAAGTAGCGAGGAGTTTGCAGCACATAGCTTTCGTGGCGCGTATAATACCATTGTCTCGGGAAAAGTGAGCAAGAAAACTGCATTTTTTTTAACTTTTTTTTCGTTTTTTAATAGTTTTTATCAATATTAAGGTCGAATTATTTCCAAACTGTAATTATCGAAGTCTTTACGGTCGACAGGAAGCACAAATTCAAATTTAAATGGGCTGTTTTGGGGAATACGTTGAATCTTAACCAGGCTTTCGATCAGGTATTCCTGAGGTTTTAAATTATAAGTCGCCAAGACTACACCCTGATCTTTAAGGTGAACTCTTAAGTTTGGCATTTCCAGACTGCGCTTGTGGAAATTGATTAGCTCACCACTAAACTGGGTTTTATCTGTGGCAATCGCTTTGGCTTTGACCTTATTGGTATTGATCAGATTGTAATGTTCTTCCAGATTGGAACAGTTGAACACTTCACAGATATTGTTAAAAGCCACACTCATCACATGACTATTCTTAATATAGTGTGGATTGAACCAGAAGAATTGAAATAAAAGTAAGCCAAATAAGAACAGGTTTAGGCTGGTCCAGCCTAAATAATAAAGCGGGCCTTTATTGTGCTGTTTATCAGCCTGATCATCCCAGTTCATGCTAGGCAGTACTGCAATCGGTTCAGTACTGAAATAATTCAGGTTGTTCAGATAGGTTTTCAGATCAATATTGGAGTTTTCAACTTTTTCATCAAAAATGTTCAGTAAATAGTGCTGATCTGAAGAATTAGCTGAAGAAGTAGATTCGGTGAGGTTTCTATTAATATAAGAAACATGACTTGGCGTATGGGTAAGGGCGACCGAATTCTGTGCTTCGGTCACCAGATGCGATAAAGCATTAAAGGTCGTACTACATTTTGGGCAGCAAACCATGCCTTGGGCAATGGTTAATTGCGCAACCGTAACTTTATAGGTTGTAGAGCAGGTCGGGCAGTGGGTTCGCTTGTCACTCATAAATGTTTATAGACTCTTTAATTCTTATGGCGTTTCCCCGAGATACGGCACCAGTGTTCATCGCGTTTTTCTACTTCTAATATATCAAAATGTTTTGAGTAAATGCTAGTAACATCAGCAACTTGCTCTTCGATAACACCTGCGAGTGCGAACTCTGCCTCAGGTTTGACCAATTCTGCGAACTCAGGCTCAAGCATCATGAGTGGGCCAGCCAGAATATTGGCAACAAACACATCTGCTTTCTGCTCGCCAAGCTCTGTGTTGAACTCTTCCGGTAAACCAACATAAAGTCGATCCAATACGCCATTCAGTTCAGCATTCTGTTTGGTGGCTAAAACAGCTTGTGGGTCAATATCAGTTGCATAGGCATATTTGGCACCGAGTAACAGGGCCGCGACAGCCAGAATACCTGAACCACAGCCATAATCGATCACGATCTTGTCTTTTACATCGGTTTTGCCTAGCCATTGCAGGCAAAGGAAAGTAGATGCATGGTTACCTGTACCAAAAGCCAAACCTGGATCAAGCTTGATATTCACTGCATCTGCTTCAGGCGCTTCCATCCACTCTGGAACAATCCAGAATTTTTCAGAAATCTGGATTGGCTCGTAGGCATCCATCCAGGTGCGTTCCCAAGCTTGATCTTCCAGGAATTCATGGCGGATCGGTGCTTCAGGTAGTTGTGCGTGAATAAAGGTTTCCAATGCAGCTACATCGATTTCTTCTTCGTCATCTTCCTGAGCATAGATGCCAGTCACGATCACTTTATTCCAGAGCGGTGTTTCTCCTGGAAGTGGTTCCAGCAAATCCTGGTTTTCAGCATCATCCAGAGTGACACTTACGGCGCCCAGTGAGCTAAGTAATGTTTCAGTAAAATCTACCTGAGCTTGATCAACTGTAATATGAATTTGTAACCACTTCACAGAAATAACCTTTATACATTTTTTCAAAAAGCTATTGTAACGGAAGTTCGGCTTGAAGGTGTGATCTTCTTGAGACGGAGTCAAATAAAAAGGATGCTTTCGCATCCTTTTTATGAAAACCGGTTAAAACGCATTTTCCTGAGTGGGAGAAATGCTAGGACGTGCAGTTACTGGAGCAAAGCGATTCAGTAATAATCCAAAAATAGCCGCGAAGATATACATGAAGATGGAATAGACCGCAGCAGGCATGGCAACCACAGTGCTGGACATGACAGTAAGTGCAATGGTCATGGCGAGTGTACTGTTATGAATACCGATCTCGAAAGCGCTGGCACGTGCCTGAGCAGAATTGATGTTCATTAGTCGTGGAACAAAATAGCCAATCATTAAGCTGAAGAGACAGAACAGGGCGGTTGCTAAACCTACCTGAGTCAGATATTCGGCAATATTGGCGCGTTCACTATAAATTGCTCCGGCAATAATCAGCACCAGAAAGAGGACTGCAAAAATGCGAAGAGGCTTATTCAGCTTTACAGTGAGTGCTGGGGCATAATGACGAATCAACATACCAATCGCGACCGGTATAATAATGATACCAAACACTTGTAGGATCTTTCCGAACTGCAAGCTGATCTGCTGACTGTCCTGCATAAAATGCATGATCGAGAAATTCATGATTAAAGGCAAGGTAAATGCAGCAACCACCGAATTGATCGCAGTCAAGGTAATATTGAGGGCTAGATCGCCTTTAAACAGATAGCTGAACAGATTTGCGGTACTGCCACCTGGCGATGCGGCCAGCAACATCAGACCAACAGCTAGTAAAGGTGGTAAAGTCAGAACTTTACATAGAATGAAAGCAATGCTTACCAGTAGAATTAATTGACAAAACAAGGCAACCAGCACTGCTTTAGGGTGCTGGCTTACCCGGGCAAAATCTTTGAGCGTGAGTTCGAGTCCTAATCCCACCATGATGATGGCGAGTGCGAGGGGGAGGAATATTGTTATGATGCCAGAGTCCATCTGCATGCTCCTTATAGAAATTTATTTTAATAGTTTTAAATTTTCTATAAAAAGCATACAGCTTAAGCAGGCATTTGACTTAGGAAGTTACAAATCTGATAAACGACTCTTGCCACTATAGCTAAGCTTTTGCTGACTAATCATAAAACCAAAAATACCGGCAAAAACGTACATGACAATTGAATAAATACCCGCAGGGATGGCAATGGTGACATTATTGAGGACAGAAATCGCAATCGTCATTGATACAGTTGTGTTGTGAATGCCGACTTCAAAGGTACAGGCGCGTGCCATCTTGTCTGGGATATCCATTAATAAAGGCAGGCAATAACCGAGAAACAGGCTGGAAAAACATAATATGGAAGTAGCAATCCCGATACTGGCAAAATATTCGATGATGTTAAAGCGCTCTTGGAAAATGGCATAAATCAAGAGCATGCTTAAAAAAGCGATAGATAGAAACCGCATTGGCATATGTACAATATCTGAAAGCTTTGGAAATTTTGCCCGAATCAGCATGCCGATCACAACCGGAATAATTGTAATCAGAAAAACCTGAGCCATTTTTTCAAGCGGTAAGCCGATGCCGGTATCCTGTCCTATAAAATAGTACAGGGACAGGTTCATAATAAAAGGTAAGGTGAAAATAGAAATAATCGTATTGATGGCGGTTAACGTGATATTAAGCGCCACATCACCTTTATAAAGATAGCTCAGCAGATTGGCAGTGGCACCTCCTGGAGAGGCAGCTAGCAGCATCATGCCTACAGCAAGCAATGGTGGCAGATCCAGTACCAGACAGATTAAAAAGGTTAAACCGGTTAAAATGACCAGTTGTGAGAATAAGACAATAAAAATCACCTTGGGATAACGACTAACATGCAGAAAATCCTTGACTGTTAACTGTAGTCCTAACCCCATCATCGTAATTGCCAAAGTAATCGGCAAAAACAAACTAAAAAACCCCGAATCCATGAAGTTTCCTTTTTATTATTCATTTTTTAGGTATGTTTTGAGTTTAGCGTAGATGAATAAATAAGCAATATAAAAACGGGTAAAATTTATGCATTTTACCCGTTAAGTTTCTGATTAAAAATATATTTAATCAGCTATATAGTGATTTACATCCCTGATTGAGATGGGGTTTGAGGCTGAGTTTGCATTTGTGACTGTGGACGTGGAGGGGTAAAGCCTAATGCACATTTACCATTGACCTGAGTGCCATTAATGGTTGCTGAAGTTTTGCCGCCTGAACTACAAGATGTATAAAGTTCAGGTTCATCGCCTTTGATATTGGTTGATGATGAAGGGAAGAACTGTTGCTGACAGGTACCATTCCAGATAATGCCGCGGTAAGCAAAACTTACAGGAGCACCCTCTGATTTACCTTTACAAACTTGCTGGTATTTTTGGGCATTATAAACCTTCTCGACTTTATCATTTGCTGAGGCTGCAAATGGAGCGAAACATAGACCGCAGAGCGCTGTTGCTAGGAAAATATTCTTATTCATCATGTATACCTTTGTTTGTAATGTGACCACTTTATAGATTAAAAACTAATCAATATTAAACAATATGAGTCGGGTAACTTTTTGAGTTTAGATGTTTAATTTATATAGTAAGTATGCAAAGTTTAATTACATTGCTTTATTGGCTGGCAGAGTAAATTCCGAAGGATAAATTCAAGTGATTTTGTCAACTTTGGAAGGAAGTTTGCTATAATGTTCAGCTATCCTTTTTCTATCTCTCTATTTACCACTATGCACTATCCTAAAGTATACGATGTCATTGTTATCGGTGGCGGTCACGCAGGTACGGAAGCAGCACTGGCTGCAGCACGTATGGGTCGACAGACATTACTCTTAACTCATAACATTGAGACTTTAGGGCAGATGAGCTGTAACCCGGCCATTGGCGGGATCGGTAAATCACATTTAGTGCGTGAAATTGATGCCTTGGGCGGTGCGATGGCGCTGGCTGCCGATAAAGGCGGTATTCAATTCCGTATTCTGAATTCACGTAAAGGTGCAGCAGTACGTGCAACTCGTGCGCAGGCTGACCGTGTTCGTTATAAAGCAGCGATTCGTGAGACTTTAGAAAATCAAGCGAATCTGGATATCTTTCAGCAAGCAGCAGATGACCTGATTGTTGAAGGCGATACTGTTAAAGGTGTCGTGACCCAAATGGGTATTCGCTTTGATGCGAAAACTGTGGTGCTAACTGCAGGTACATTCTTAGGTGGTGTGATTCACATTGGCTTAAACAATGCTTCAGGCGGTCGTGCTGGCGATCCTCCTTCAATTTCATTGGCACATCGTTTACGTGAGTTAAACTTACCTGTAGGTCGTTTAAAAACAGGTACACCGCCACGTATTGATGCACGTTCAGTCGACTTCTCTGTCATGACACCGCAGCCGGGTGATTTCCCGTCTCCAACCATGTCATTTATGGGTGATGCATCGATGCATCCAGAGCAAGTGAACTGCTACATCACGCATACCAATGAACGTACCCATGAGATCATTCGTGGCGGTTTAGACCGTTCACCGATGTACACTGGTGTGATTGAAGGTGTAGGTCCACGTTACTGTCCATCAATTGAAGATAAAATTCATAAATTTGCTGATAAAGACTCCCATCAGGTCTTCCTTGAACCAGAAGGCCTGGATACACATGAGCTTTATCCAAATGGTATTTCGACTTCATTGCCATTTGACGTACAGTTTGAACTGGTACGCTCAATCCGTGGTATGGAAAATGCGCACATTCTTCGTCCGGGTTATGCAATTGAATACGATTATTTCAACCCTCAAGCGTTGAAGTTCACTTTGGAAACCAAAGCGATCAATAACCTGTACTTTGCTGGTCAGATTAACGGTACAACCGGTTATGAAGAAGCGGGTGCTCAAGGCTTGCTTGCAGGCTTGAACGCTGCACGTCGTGCATGGGATCAAGAACAATGGACACCAAAACGTGATGAAGCATACATGGGCGTACTGGTTGATGACCTAATTACTTTAGGTACTAAAGAACCGTATCGTATGTTCACTTCACGTGCGGAATACCGTTTGATGTTGCGTGAAGATAATGCGGATCAGCGTTTAACACCAATCGGTCGTGAAATGGGTCTGGTAGATGATGAACGTTGGGCAGCTTACTGTGAAAAAATGGAAGCTGTAGAGAAAGAAACAGGTCGTTTGCAACACCTTTGGGCTGCACCAAACAATCCAATGGGTAAAAAATTCGTAGAAATGACGGGTGCGGATCTTTCTAAAGAATGTTCTGCAATTGATTTGTTAAAACGTCCAAACATCACCTTTGCTCAAATTGCAGAGCTCACAGGTTCTGAAGTTTCACCACAAGTGGGTGATCAAATTGAGATTGCGGTGAAATACGAAGGTTATATCAACCGTCAGCATCAAGACGTTGCACAAATGAAACGTTTAGAGGAAACCAAGATTCCTGCTGATTTTGACTATGATGTTGTTTCAGGTCTTTCTCGTGAAATTACATTGAAGTTAAAAGATATTCGTCCTGAAACACTGGCTCAAGCAAGCCGTATTCCGGGTGTAACCCCTGCAGCAGTTCAATTGGTGATGATTACGATTCGTAAGAATGCCCAAGCGAAAAAATCTGCTTAAGATTTGGAAGTAAAAAACCCGCGTAATGCGGGTTTTTTATGTTTAATAAGTTTGAAAAAAATTAAAGATCAATTATTTCAAGATAGATTCAGTAATTTTGCTATGTTAATTATGGGAAATGTACAACAATGAATCTAAAACATGGATAGAGAAAAATACATACGTGGCGCGATTTACGGTTTACTTGTTGGTGATGCGGTAGGTGTGCCTTATGAGTTTAAAGTGCCGAGCCAGCTGCCTGATATTGAACAAATTGATATGATTCCCCCAAAAGGATTTGCGCGGACTTATGCCAGTCTTCCAATTGGAACGTGGTCAGATGATGGTGCACAAGCATTATGTTTGTTGGCCTCATTGTTAGATCAAAAGAAACTCAATCCTGAAGATTTTATGCAACGGATTTGCGATTGGTACCAATCAGGTTATATGGCTGTCGATGGTCAGGTATTTGATGTGGGAATTCAAACGGTTGATGCGATACATCGTTATCAATCGGGTATCGAGTTAAATCAAGTTGCGAAAAATGATGAATATGCCAATGGTAATGGTGCGCTGATGCGTGTATTGCCTTTAGCGCTCTGGCATCAAGGCTCTAATCGTGAATTAATAGAGGCGGCATTTATACAATCACATCTGACTCATGCGCATATCCGTTCTAAATTATGTTGTGCATTATATTGTTTATGGGTACGTAAAATTTTAGATGGTTGTTCTATTCAAGATTCATGGATAGAAGCAATTGAAATACTCAAGCGTGAATTGAGTGATCAGAATGGTGCGTTAGATGAGCTTGAGCACCATATTTTAAGTGATGACTGGGATCGACCGACAGGTACTGGCTATGTCGTAGATTGTTTAAAGTCGGCATATTACGCACTACAAGCTAGCGATTATGAAAAGGTGATTAAGACAGCAATTGCGCTGGGTAATGATACAGATACGACTGCATGTGTGGCGGGTGGTATAGCTGGTTTATATTATGGTGTAGATGCAATTCCATCATCTTGGATGAATCATTTACGAGGTAAAGAAATGGTGGAAGAATTGCTTGTGCAATGGTTGTAGAAATTTTCTAAAGAATGACTGCGATGATGTTGGGATTTGCTAAAATATTCAAAAGTTCCACATCTAGATCATTCCAATGCCATACCAACTCGTTGAACTCGATATCCAAGCCACAGACAACATCGCTTGCCCTCATTGCCATCAAGACATCATTAATTGGCAAGAAGAGCAGTATGTTCAACCCTGTGAACATACCTTATTTATTGCCATGGATATCGGCTTTGAATACATCACCGATGAATTTGAGCAAACTATGCGAAAAACAGTGGATGAACTGCATGCCAATGATGACATCGTCAACATGTTCGAAGAAATCACCACAAGTACTTATCCGAATTATCTGATTTTAAAGTCAGATTTAGGTGCAGCAGGTTATTCGCGTTATATCGGTTTAACAGTGTAGGAATCTCATTACTATACATAAGCAATAAAAAAGCACCCAAGGGTGCTTTTTTAATTTCAGGCTTGGCCTTCGACTTCTTCGACTTCATCATCCTCCGCACTGTCCATGCCGAGTTCTTTCAACTTACGGGTGAGGGTATTACGCCCCCAACCTAATAGTTCGGCTGCATGACGCTTACGACCACGGGTTTGTTGTAGTGCAGCATTAATGAGTGTGCGTTCAAACATTGGTGTAGCCACATCTAACAGCTTCATTTCGCCGTTTTTCAGTTTCTGGATTGCCCATTGACCCAGTAATTCATCCCAGTGATGCGGCGCAATCTGATTCGGGTTTGGAATTGGAGCACCCGGGTCTTGCTGCTGAATTGGAATCTGTTTTAATTCAGGTGGCAGATCTTCTGGATAAACTTCACGGCCTGTGATCATCACTGTGAGCCAGCGACAGGTATTTTCAAGCTGACGAACGTTCCCTTGCCAAGGCAGCTTCTGCATATATTCCTGAGTTTCAGGACGTAAGATTTTAGGATTAACGCCTAATTCTTTACCTGCACGCGCCAGGAAGTGCTGCGCCAACATCGGAATATCTTCAGAGCGATGTGCCAGTTTAGGTATATGAATACGAATCACGTTTAGACGGTGATACAAGTCTTCACGGAAGCGACCATCATGTACCAGCTTTTCCAGGTCCTGATGCGTTGCAGCCACAATACGTACATCAACTTTAACCGGAATGTGACCACCAACACGATAGAATTCCCCATCAGCTAGGACACGTAATAAACGCGTTTGTGTTTCAAATGGCATGTCACCAATTTCATCCAGGAACAGCGTACCGCCGTTGGCCTGTTCAAAACGGCCCTGACGTTGCGTATTTGCACCGGTAAAAGCGCCTTTTTCATGACCAAACAATTCAGTCTCAATCAGGTCTTTCGGAATCGCGGCCATGTTTAGTGCAATAAACGGTTTATTGCTACGTGGTGAATGGCGATGCAAGGCATGCGCAACCAGTTCTTTACCTGTACCAGATTCACCATTAATCAATACGGTAATATGTGATTGAGACAAACGACCAATCGCACGGAACACTTCCTGCATTGCTGGCGATTCACCAATGATCTCAGTCGATTGAATGGTTGGTGCAGATTTGGCAGATTCTTGCTGCTGTAATTTAGTGATATGTAAAATTGCACGATTGACCAGTGCCAATGCTTCATCAATATCAAATGGTTTTGGCAGGTATTCAAAAGCACCCGTTTGATAACTGGATACCGCAGATTCCAGATCTGAATGCGCCGTCATAATAATAACCGGCAAATCAGGATTGGTATTTTTCACCTTGCCTAAAAAGGTCAAACCGTCAATACCCGGCATACGGATATCGGTCAGGATCACATCAGGTGCATCGACACCCAACTGATCAAGTGCTGACTGGGCTTCTTCAAAACTAGTAACGTCGAAACCTTCTTCTTTAAATGTTTTTTCTAGTACCCAACGCATGGCACGATCGTCATCAATCACCCATATTTTATTTCGCGACATGATCTGACTCCCAAGGTAAAAATAAGCTAAATACGGTTTTTCCTGGAACTGACTGGCATTCAATCATTCCGTTATGTTGATGCATAATATTTTGAGCAATGCTGAGACCTAGTCCGGTACCTTTGGCACGGCTGGTCACCAGTGGATAGAACACGGCTTCGATAATATCGTCTGGAACACCAGGGCCATTATCTTCAATGTCGATTCGAACCACAGATCGGTGAATCACACCACTAATGGTATAAAGCCGCTGAATTCGGGTTCTTAAAATAAGTTCCGGTTGATGCTCGACAAAGAAATCCTTGTTTTCTGTCATCGCCTGAACGGCATTTACGCAGATATTTAGCATGACCTGAATGAGCTGATCGCGATCTGCCAGAACTTCCGGTAGGGACAGATCATAGTCCCGAGTAATTTTTATTTTCTTTTTAGTCTGATTCACAATCAGTGAGCGGACGCGTTCTAATGGTTCATGTACATTGACCATTTCATAGCTTGGTAACTGGCGTGAACCGAGCATGCTATCTGCCAGATTTCTCAGGCGATCCACTTCACTAATAATAATGTCAGTGAACTCTTTATATTTTGGATCTTCAAGGCTACGTGCCAGAAGCTGGGTTGCACCACGAATACCACCAAGTGGATTTTTAATTTCATGTGCCACGCCACGAATTAATTGGCGCGCAACCTGGTGCTGCTGGATATAGTTTTCTTCACGTGAGATTTTCAGCATACGATCACGCTGATTCAGCTCGATTAACAATAAAGGATGATTTGGCTTGCCCGCATTGAGCAGGGAAACCGTATAGTCCACATGAATGTCTTTAAAATTGACAATGATCGTCGCCTCACGGCGAGTATAAGGTTGGCCTGTGTGCAGCGTGTTATATAGAGATTCTTCAGTGTTGAATTCATCTGTCGGTGCTTGCAGTATATTTAATACCGGCGTGCCTGATGCGCGTAACAGGCTGACATCAAACATGGCCTCGCAGGCCGTATTTAAGTAATAAATATTCAGGTGGCTATCAACCAGCATAATGGCAGTGGTCAGATTGTCCACCAAAAGGCGATAGTCGATGGAAAGAGGCTGATCCATTAGCGGTGGTTTTCCTGTATTAAAATGGCGCAATGGCATCTTCATAAAGCAAAATAACAATTTCAAAGTTCAGATTTGAGGCAAATTAAGCAAGATGCACGCCAACTTTAGAACTCTTGTTAAAATTTTGCTGAAAAATGCACGAAATCTGACGGGGATGCCCAATCAAACTCAGGTATAACGGATTAAATTGAGGCTGTAAACCTAAAATGATTCATTTTGGTGCATAAGCTTTTATATTGAATATTTTATGGCGTTATTTTAGTGCGTGATGCAAAGAGTGGCCATTTCAACTATTTTTATGATGCGAAAAGACATACAATACGCGCATTCTAGTGGAGCGCAGATTCATGAAGTCCCCCAAAGTCGGTTTTGTATCTTTAGGTTGTCCTAAGGCATTGGTAGATTCTGAACGAATTTTAACTCAGTTAAAGACTGAAGGTTATGATGTCGCATCGGATTATGACGGTGCTGATTTAGTAGTAGTAAATACCTGTGGTTTTATTGAATCTGCAGTACAAGAGTCTTTAGATGCCATCGGTGAAGCGATGAGCGCGAATGGTCGTGTCATCGTAACAGGTTGTCTAGGAAAAGACGAAGATAAAATTCGCCAAATGCACCCGAATGTCCTAAAAGTGACAGGTGCAGCAGCATATGAAGAAGTGATGGATGCGGTACATGAGTATGTTCCTGAACCGCCAAAACACAATCCATTTATTGATCTGGTGCCTGAGCAGGGTATCCGTTTAACCCCTAAACATTATGCATACCTGAAAATATCAGAAGGCTGTAACCACCGTTGTACCTTCTGCATCATTCCAAGCATGCGTGGTGATCTGGTTTCCCGTCCAGTCGGTTCTGTGCTTGAAGAAGCTGCAGCACTGAAACGTTCAGGTGTCAAAGAAGTACTCGTGATCTCCCAAGATACTTCTGCTTATGGCGTTGACACCAAATACAAACTGGATTTCTGGAACGGCCAGCCAGTTAAAACTAAATTCTATGACATGTGTGAAGCATTGGGTCAATTGGGCATCTGGGTGCGTCTGCACTATGTTTATCCATATCCACACGTAGATGCCGTAATCGATTTGATGGCGCAAGGCAAAATCCTGCCTTATCTGGATATTCCATTCCAGCATGCCAGCCCAAGAATCCTGAAGCTGATGAAACGACCTGCTCACAGTGAAAATACACTGGAGCGTTTAAAAGTTTGGCGTGAGAAATGTCCTGACCTAGTCATCCGTTCTACATTTGTGGTGGGTTTCCCGGGCGAAACGGAAGAAGATTTCCAGATGCTTCTGGACTGGCTGAAAGAAGCACAACTGGATCGCGTGGGCTGTTTTACTTATTCACCAGTTGAAGGTGCGACAGCGAACGATCTTCCAGATCATGTGCCTGAAGAGATCAAGCAAGAACGTTATGAACGTTTCATGCAGGTTCAGCAGGAAATTTCAGCAGCGAAGCTACAAAAACGTATTGGCCAGAAAATGACGGTGCTAGTCGATGACCTGGAAGAAGAATTCCCGGTTGCTGTAGCACGCTCATATGCGGATGCGCCTGAAATTGATGGTAATGTTTTTGTTGAAGATATCGACAAAAGTGTGATTAAGGCAGGGGATTTGCTTGAAGTCGAAATCACTGATGCAGATGAATATGATTTATTTGCCAAGCTGATCTCAATCAAGTCTGCTTAAGATTTTGAATTAAAAGAATTTATATTAAATAATTTGGAGTTTGAGATGTTGGATTCTAAAAAGCCACGATTTGGTCGCATCCTGCTAAAGCTATCTGGTGAAGCACTGGCAGGAAACAAGGACATGGGTATCGATGCACAAGTGCTCGATCAGATGTCACTTTCTATTGCGCATCTCGTGGGTTTGGGTGTACAAGTCGGTATCGTAGTTGGCGGTGGTAACCTGTACCGTGGTAGCCAGTTGCAAAAAGACGGTCTTGTTGGTCGTGTAACCGGTGACCAGATGGGTATGCTGGCAACTGTCATGAACGGTCTGGCATTACGCGATGCTTTGGTGCGCCGTAATATCAAAACCCGTTTGATGTCTGCATTGCCGATTGGTGCAGTGGTTGAATCTTATTCTAGTCGCGATGCCATCCGTCATCTGACTCAAGGTGAAGTGTGCGTATTTGTTGCGGGTACAGGTAATCCGTTCTTTACTACGGATACAGCAGCTTGTTTGCGTGGTATCGAGATTGAATCTGACCTGATCCTGAAAGCTACTAAGGTGGATGGGGTTTACAATAAAGATCCAAGCAAATACGAAGATGCCGTGAAATACGATACTTTGACATTTGATCAGGTGCTGGACGAGAAGTTGGGCGTCATGGATTTAACCGCGATCTGCTTATGTCGTGACCACAATGTGCCACTTCAAGTATTTGACATGAACAAATCTGGCGCATTGCTTTCAGTGGTGATGGGTGAAAAAGAAGGAACTCACGTCACCAATTAATGACGTGAGCTACAAAGCCCTTTATACTACCTCCTAATTTAGTAAATACATCTTTTAAGAATTAAGTAAGGAAGATCATATGATTAACGATCTTAAAAAAGACGCAGAAGAGCGTATGAACAAGTCTCTTGACTCGTTAGAACATGGTTTCGCAAAAGTTCGTACCGGACGTGCGCATCCATCGATTTTGAACGGTGTCATGGTTCCTTACTACGGCTCTGATGTGCCATTGAACCAGGTTGCCAACGTAGGCGTGGAAGATTCACGTACATTGCTGGTTCAACCGTTTGAACGTTCAATGGTTGCTGCAATTGATAAGGCGATCCGTGAGTCTGATCTTGGCTTGAACCCGATTACTGCTGACGCGATCCGTGTACCAATGGCAGCGTTGACTGAAGAAACTCGTCGTGACATGCAGAAAGTTGCACGTAACGAAGCTGAAAATGCCAAAGTTGCGATCCGTAACATCCGTCGTGATGTTTTAGGTGACATCAAAGCATTGTTGAAAGAAAAAGAAATTTCTGAAGATGATGAACGTCGTGCATCTGACGAAATTCAGAAAATCACAGACAAATTTGTTGCTGAAGTAGACAAACGCTTGGCTGCGAAAGAAGCTGAATTGATGAAGGTCTAATTCATCAATGACCGCTTCTGAAGAAAATTCCCGTCTTCCAAAACATGTTGCCATCATCATGGATGGCAACAATCGTTTTGCCAAAAAAAATCAGATGCAGAAAGGCGATGGACACCGTGAAGGAAAAACGGTTCTAGACCCGATTGTTGAACATTGTAGAAAAAGAAATATCCAGGCTTTAACGGTCTTTGCATTCTCCAGCGAAAACTGGAACCGTCCCCAATATGAGGTCGACTTGCTCATGAAGTTGTTGGAAGACACGATTCATGAACAGTTGCCACGTATGCAAAAATTTAATATTGCTTTACGTTTTATTGGTGATCGGTCGCGTTTATCTCCTGAACTGCAAGCATTGATGTTGCAAGCAGAACAAAGGACTGCTAATTTCGATAGTATGACGCTTACTATTGCAATCAGCTATGGTGGAATGTGGGACATGGCACAAGCTGCAAAGCAGATTGCTGCGGATGTTTTAACAAATAAATTAGATCTTGAAGCAATTGATACTGATGTGTTCGGTCAATATGTCAGTTTGAGTGACTTGCCGCCTGTTGATCTGCTGATTCGTACCGGTGGAGATTTCCGCCTGTCCAATTTCCTGCTCTGGCAGGCAGCATATGCAGAGCTGTATTTTACTGAGACCTTATGGCCAGAATTTACCGTAGAGGAATTCGATGACGCACTTGCTGTATTTGGCGGGCGCGAACGTCGTTTCGGTAAAACATCAGAGCAGATTCTTCAAGAAAGACTTGAGAATTAATACACATGTTTGAGCGGATTATAACCGCATTGGTGCTGGTTGCAGTCGTACTGAGCTGTATGTTTGCGACCAAATCACAATATCCAATGTTCGCATTGATGGTTGTGGCTGCCGGGGTGGCAGGCTATGAGTGGTTTAAACTCATGCCGCGAAAATGTAAAAATGTAATCAAGCCAGTGGCGTGGGGCTATGGTCTACTGACTGCAGCCTTATCTGCACTGGCTTTATACTATTGGGATGTGGCCTTATTATTGTGGTCAGCATCTATCCTGACCTGGTTGCTGAGTATTTACTGGGTTAAAACCTATCCTGATTATGATGGCTGGTACAATGTCAGCTTGCATGGCATCGGGATTGTGCTGGTTTCTGCTGCTGTTACAGCAATCTTCTCGGTTTGGCTAAACTCTCCATGGTGGTTAATGTACCTGTTCCTGCTGGTTTGGGGTGCAGACAGTGGCGCTTACTTTGTTGGACGCAAATTCGGCAAGAAAAAACTCGCACCAAATGTCAGCCCAAACAAGTCGCTAGAAGGTCTATACGGCGGTATTCTTACCTCCATGCTCATCGTGGTTGTCGTCGCTTCACTTTATCTGGATATGACCTGGCCAGAGCTATGTCTGTTCCTGATCCTTTCTGTTATTACTGTGTTTAGTTCAGTGCTAGGTGACCTGTTTGAATCCATGATTAAGCGTCGTGCTGGAATCAAGGATTCGGGCCGTATTTTGCCGGGTCATGGTGGTGTACTAGATCGTATTGATTCTTTGCTTGCTGCAGCTCCTATCTTTGCAACAGGCATATATGTTTTAAAACTTATTGGCGTAGATTTATAAATGTCACAAGCTGTTTGTATACTGGGTGCTACAGGTTCAATTGGTCAAAGTACTTTAAAAATTTTGCAGCAACATCCTGAAGCTTACTCGGTTTTCGCTGTGACAGCGCAAAGTCGTATTACTGAGCTGGCGGAAATCTGTCGGCAGTACCGTCCTAAAGTGGCTGTAGTGCCTGCAAATAAGGTCGATGAGCTTTCTCAGTTGCTACAAGTGCAGGGCTTATCAGATATCGAAATTCTTCAGGATGAAGCGGGCTTAATTTCAGTCGCAGAGCATGCTGATGTTGATATTGTGATGGCAGCAATAGTCGGGGCGGCAGGCCTGCTTCCTACATTGGCTGCAGTCAAAGCGGGTAAGCGTGTCCTGTTGGCCAATAAAGAAGCCTTGGTCATGTCCGGCGACATCATGATGCAAGCCGCGCGAGATTATGGTGCATTATTATTGCCTGTCGACTCTGAACATAATGCAATTTTCCAGTGCCTGCCTCAAAACTACTTTGATGCCGAACGTAATGGTCAACCTAAGCTCGGTGTTCATCAGATTTTACTGACTGCTTCTGGCGGTCCATTCCTGAACCATTCGCTTGAACAATTGCATGATGTGACACCTGCTCAAGCCTGCAAACATCCTAACTGGTCAATGGGGCAAAAGATTTCCGTAGATTCCGCTACTTTAATGAATAAGGGACTGGAACTTATCGAAGCGTGTCATTTGTTTGCAGTTCAAGAACAATTTGTTACAGTTGTTGTGCATCCACAGAGTATTATTCATTCCATGGTGCAATATGTGGACGGGTCAACATTGGCACAAATGGGCAACCCGGATATGGGCACGCCAATTGCACATGCTTTGGCATGGCCACAACGGATCAGTACCCATATCCCGGCTCTGGATTTGGTTAAGCATTCACAACTGAATTTCCAGGAACCGGATGTGGTTCGTTTTCCGGCACTGAAATTAGCGCGTCAAGCCATGAAGAGTGGTGGAATTGCGCCTACAATTTTGAATGCGGCCAATGAAATTGCAGTTGCTGCATTTTTAAATCAGCAAATCAGATTTACCCAAATTCCTCAGGTGGTTGAAACTGTCCTGAACCAGATGGACAATCAACCAGCACACGATCTGGATACTATCCTGCATGCAGATCACACAGCACGAGGTTTATCACAGCAATATGTTGTGAATAAAGGAAGTTAAGACATGAACGCCTTGTTTATTATTGCAGCCGCAATCCTATTACTCGGTCCCTTAATTGCGATTCACGAGTTTGGTCACTACATTGTGGCACGTAAACTGGGCGTTAAAGTACTGGTCTATTCCATTGGTTTTGGACCAACCCTTCTAAAGTGGACTTCCAAAAAATCCGGTATCCAATATCAGCTTTCAGCTTTGCCTTTGGGTGGTTATGTCAAAATGCTGGACGAGCGTGAAGGCAGTGTGGCAGAAGAAGACTTGCCTAAAGCCTTTAACCGTCAGCATCCCTGGAAACGTATTGCCATCGTTGCTGCGGGTCCTCTCATTAACCTGCTTTTAGCTGTTGTCCTGTTTTGGGTACTTTTTTTACCTGCACAGGAACAGCTGAATACTCGTGTAGGTAAGGTTTTACCAAACACACCTGCAGCCGAGGTACAGATGCAGCCGGGCGACAAGATTGTTGCTGTAGATGGTACACAAGTCGAAACTTGGGAAAAACTGAGTTATGCCTTGGTGGATCGTGTGGGTGAAACTGGTGTGGTCTCGATTCAGGCAGACCGTGCGGGTGAAAACAAGATATTCCAGTTACCAATTCAAGACTTTCTTAAAGATCAAAGTCAGTCACCCCTTGATACATTAGGTTTCTTGCCATATCGTCCGGAAATTCCGGCTGTGGTGAGCAAACTGAGTGAAGATGGTGCAGCCATTCGTCAGGGTCTTAAAGAAGGTGACAAGATTCTGGCGATTGATGGTGTACAGATGAAAGACTGGTTCGATGTGGTACAAGTGGTACAGGCATCACCAGAAAAATTACTTAAGATAGATGTATTACGTGGTAATCAGGTCGTGCATCTTCAGGTCATGCCGCAAGGCAAACGTGACAATATGGGGAATGTAACCGGTATGCTCGGAGTTCAAAGCGATCCGGGCAAGGTGACAATTCCTGCTGAATATAAACAGACGATTCACTATACGCCTGTTGAGGCGATGGTGATGGCCTTTGACAAGACAGCACATCTGTCTTCAATGATTCTGAACTCGATCGTCAAAATGGTACGTGGTCTGATTGGTCTGGATAATCTTTCTGGCCCGATTACCATTGCCAAAGTGGCAGGACAAAGCGCGGAAATGGGTTGGGAAACTTTTATTTCCTTTATGGCGCTAATGAGTGTAAGTTTAGGGATATTAAACTTATTGCCAATCCCAATGCTTGATGGCGGACACCTGGTTTATTATTTTATCGAATTAATTCGTGGTAAACCTGTTTCTGAACAAATACAATTGATTGGATTAAAAATTGGTATGGTACTGCTCGGCAGTATGATGCTTTTGGCATTATTTAATGACTTTATGCGTTTATAATAACGTAAATGGAATAATTAACAGCGGAAAAGACTGGCATGCAGCACACACATTTATTTATGCCTTTGGCACTCGTTAGTGCAATGGCAGTAGCACAACAAGTATATGCGGCAGAAGACTTCATTGTACAAGATATAAAATTTGATGGATTGGTACGTTTAACTCCAGAAAATGTGTACGGCTTGGTGCCAATCAACAGTGGTGACCGGGTGAATGATCCGATTATTGCCAATGCGATTCGTAGTTTGTATGCATCTGGACTATTTGATGACATTAAAGCCGTTCAACAGGGCAATACTTTGGTATTCCAGGTCGTAGAACGTCCGGTAATTTCGAAAATTGAGTTGAAAGGCAATAAGCTGATTCCAAAGGAAGCACTGGAAGAAGGCCTGAAAAAAATGGGTCTGGCTGAAGGTGAGGTGCTGAAGAAATCTGCACTGCAAACAGTCGAAACCGAGCTGGAACAGCAATATATGCAGCAAGGTCGTTATGATGCCGATATTACGGTAACAACGACACCGCGACCAAATAACCGCGTTGAAGTGCTGATTGATTTTGTTGAAGGTAAAGCCGCTAAAGTTTTTGATATCAATATTATCGGTAATACTGTTTTTAAAGAATCAGATATCAAACAGGCATTCGCTGTTAAAGAAAGTGGCTGGAGCTCGGTCATTTCGCGTAATGACCGTTATGCACGTGAAAAAATGGCTGCGAGCCTGGAAGCTTTACGTGCGATGTATCTGAACCGTGGTTACATCAACTTCAATATTACCAATTCAAGTCTGAACCTGAGTGAAGATAAAAAGAATGTCTTTATTGAAGTTTCAGTGAATGAAGGCGAACAGTTTAAGTTTGGACAAACCAAATTCCTGGGCGATGCGCTTTATAAACCTGAAGAGCTACAAGCTTTGCAGTTGTATAAAGAAGGTGATACCTACTCTCAGGAACGAGTGAATGCGGTCAAGCAGCTATTGCTACGTAAATATGGTAATGCTGGTTATTACTATGCTGAAGTAAATGTTGTACCTCAAATCAATAACGAAACTAAACAGGTTGACCTGAACTACTATATTAATCCGGGTCAGCAAGTGACTGTACGTCGGATCAACTTCACAGGTAACTCTAAAACTGCCGATGAAGTATTGCGTCGTGAAATGCGCCAGATGGAAAGTGCGCTGGCAAGCAATGAGAAGATTGACCTGTCTAAAGTGCGTTTAGAACGTACTGGTTTCTTTAAAACAGTCGATATCAAACCTGTTCGTATTCCAGGATCACCGGATCAAATTGATTTGAATGTGGCAGTTGAAGAACAGCATTCAGGTACAAGTACTCTAGCTGTTGGTTTCTCTCAAAGTGGTGGTGTAACGTTCCAGGCTGGATTAAGTCAGACTAACTTCCTGGGTACAGGGAACAGCGTTTCGATTGATCTGTCACGTTCTGAAACTCAAGATTATTATAACTTGAGTGTAATGGACCCGTACTTCACGATTGATGGTGTACGTCGCGGTTATAATCTTTACTACCGTAAAACAAAGCTGGATGATGACTATAACGTAAATAACTATGTTACAGACAGCTTGGGTGGTGGTATTAACTTTGGTTATCCAATTGATGAGAACCAGAGTGTAAGCCTGGGTCTGAATATAGACCAGACTGAAGTGACCACAGGGCCATATGTATCTACATATGTGGCTGACTATTTGGAACGTAATGGTGGTAAAGAAACCAAGCGTGGTGACTTCTGTCCAGGTCAGGTTGAATCTGCAACAGGCAACTGTGTAGATGCAAATGGTGCTCCACTTGATACTATTTCATATGGTCAAGAGTTTAAAGGCGATTTCTTGACCTATAACCTGAATCTGGGCTGGTCTTATAATACCTTGAACCGTCCAATGTTCCCGACTACAGGTATGTCACATCGTGTCAATGCAGAAATTGCCTTGCCAGGTAGTGATGTGGAATATCAAAAGCTCACCTATGACGCACAGGCTTTCTTCCCATTAGGCAAAGACTTTGTTCTGCGTGGTTATGGCCGTTTAGGCTATGGTAATGATCTGCCTTTCTATAAGAACTTCTATGCCGGTGGTTATGGTTCGGTACGTGGTTATGAAAACAGTACCTTAGGTCCTAAATATCCAGGCGTATATTTCTCTGACATCGGCCGAACTGATCCATCCCCAGAAGAAGTGGGCGGTAATGCTTTAGTTCAGTTTGGTACTGAGTTAGTTCTGCCTGTTCCATTTAAGGGAGATTGGGCGCGTCAGGTTCGTCCGGTACTTTTTGCTGAAGGTGCTCAAGTATTTGATACTCAGTGTGATGTATCTAATGATAATATTTTCGTGAATGGCAGCTCGATTAGTGGTAAACAGTACTGTAAAGATAACTTTGGTTTCGATGCAGGCAATATGCGTTATAGCGTAGGTGCTGGTTTCACCTGGATTACCATGATTGGTCCATTATCACTGAGCTATGCATACCCGTTGAATGATAAAGACGGTGATGAAACTCAAAATGTTCAGTTTGAAATTGGACGTACTTTCTAAGAAAACTTTGATCTTAAATATAAATTTTGCTCATGAAGCCATCAGGTTTTGTGAGCAAAATTTTTTGAATGGGTAAAAACATGAAAAAAATGATGATGGCAATGGGTATTGCTTTAGCGGGATTAACTTCATTGTCACATGCGGATGATTACGGAATTGTTGATCTGGAAAAAGTGGTACAAAACAGTACCTATTTAAAGCAGCAAAATGCCACTCTGGAAAATGAAATCAAGCCGCAAACCGCACAGATTGCACAGTTTCAAAAAGACCTTGCTGCAATCAAGCAAAAAGGTCAGGCTGCAAAAACACCAGCAGAACGTGAAAAAATAGCCAAAGAATTTGAAGGCAAAGCGACTCAACTGGCAGGGGTGCAGCAACAGGTACAGGCAACCGTGCAAACGCGTATGCAAAGTGTAAATAAGGCTTTTGAAGGAAATTTGAAGCGTGCTGCTGAACAATTACGCCAAGAAAACAAGCTAGATGTGGTTTTAAATAAAAATTCCGTACTTGCTTATGACGCGAAGTATGATTTAACTGATAAAATGATTCAAAAGGTTAATGCAATTAAATAATCGATGAATCATCAAAAACTTCAGTTAGCTGACCTCGCTCGTCTTGTCCAAGGTGAGTATGTAGGTCAGGCAGATTTATGTTTGAGAGGTTTGGCAAGTCTTGAAAATGCAACCTCTCATGACCTTGCATTTGTCAATGCAGATAAATATCTGGAACAGGCAACTCAGAGTAAGGCGGGCGCTTTAATTGTGACTGCTGAATTAAAAGAGCAGCTAACTTCCCAGCAGAACTTCATTGTCGTAGCCAATCCTTATCTGGCTTTTGCAATTCTGACTCACGTTTTTGAGAAAAAACATACGATTCAGGGAATTGAAAGTACCGCACAAATTCATCCATCTGCCATCATTGCTGACAGTGCCTATATTGGCCACTATGCCGTTATTGGTGAGAATTGTGTGGTGGGTGAAAATACGATTATCCAGTCACACGTTCAGATCGATGACCAGGTTGAAATTGGTCGGGACTGTTTTATTGATGCACATGTGACTTTAACAGGTGCTACAAAAATCGGTAATCGTGTTCGGATCCATGCCAATACCGTAATTGGTAGTGAAGGTTTTGGGTTTGCACCTTATCAAGGGAAATGGCATCGAATTGTCCAGTTGGGTTCAGTCCGTATTGCAGATGATGTCCGGATCGGCTCAAACTGTAGTATTGACCGGGGTGCACTGGATGACACAATTCTGGAACAAGGTGTCATTATTGATAATCTTGTGCAAATCGCCCATAACGTCAAGATTGGTGAAAACACTGCGATCGCAGCCAAATGCGGGATTGCCGGTAGTACCACAATTGGCAAAAACTGTATTCTCGCAGGGGCCTGTGGGGTAGCAGGACACCTACATATCACCGATAATGTGACCTTGACAGGAATGTCAATGGTGACAAATAACATTACTGAAGAAGGTACTTATTCTTCAGGCATGGGATTGTTGCCAAATCAGCAATGGAAACGCACAGTGGTTCGCTTAAGACAATTAGCAGATGTGCCATTGACCCAGTTGGTGAAACGATTGGATCATATGCAATCTCAAATTGAGTCCATTGAATCAACATTTAAGTTGCGTAAATAATTATGATGACAGAGTCGAATTTGCCTACATTCACGAAGCCTGAATTGCCAATGAATATTCAAAAGATTCGTGAATATTTGCCCCATCGCTATCCATTTCTGCTGGTTGATCGCGTTGTCGATATTACCGAAAATGGCATTGTTGGTTATAAGAACGTCTCAATTAATGAAGAGTTTCTACAGGGGCATTTTCCGAACTATCCAATCATGCCAGGTGTATTGATCGTAGAGGCATTAGCACAGATCTCAGGTATTCTTGGTTTTGTCATGAATAATGAAACTCCAAAAGAAGGTTCATTATTCCTTTTTGCTGGCGCTGAAAAGGTTCGATTTAAAAAACAAGTGGTTGCTGGCGACCAATTAGTACTTAAATCTGAATTAGTGATGCAAAAACGTGGCATTTATAAATATAATTGTATTGCCACAGTAGATGGCATTGTCGCAACAACCGCGGAAATTATGGTTTCCCATCTGAAAGTCGAGCAGGCATGAGCAATAATCCCCTAATTCATCCAACTGCCATCATTGACGCATCTGCAGTAATTGCTGCAGATGTACAGATTGGCCCTTACTGTATTATTGGGCCAAATGTCACGATTGGTGCTGGTACCAAACTGCATTCACATGTCGTGGTAGGTGGTTTCACACGTATTGGTGAACATAATGAAATTTTTCAGTTCGCCAGCGTCGGTGAAGTCTGCCAGGATCTGAAATATGCAGGTGAGGAAACCTGGCTGGAAATTGGTGATTATAACAAGATTCGTGAACACTGCAGTCTGCACCGCGGTACGGTTCAGGATAAAGGTATTACCAAGATTGGCAGTCATAACCTGTTAATGGTAAATACCCATATTGCACATGACTGTATGGTTGGTGATCATAATATTTTCGCAAATAATGTTGGTGTGGCGGGTCACGTACACGTAGGCGATTATGTCGTGATTGGTGGTAACTCAGGTATTCACCAGTTCTGTAAAATTGACTCTTACAGCATGATTGGGGGCGCTTCACTGATTCTGAAAGATGTTCCTGCCTATGTGATGGTATCGGGTAATCCGGCACATGCATTTGCCATGAATGTTGAAGGCATGCGTCGTAAAGGCTGGTCGAAAGACGTAATTAACGGTTTACGTGAGTCCTTTAAGTTGATTTACAAATCTGGTTTAACGACTCAGGAAGCTATTGAGAAAATCCGTAACGAGATTCTTCCAGAAGTTTCTGAAGCACAACGTCTGATTGATTCACTCGAACAATCCAAGCGTGGCATTGTGCGTTAAGTTATAGAAATGAAAGTAAAATTAAAAAAGACACCTTCGTGGTGTCTTTTTTATGGGACTTTTTATTTACTTCAAAAATTTAACTTCTTCAGCTTTCGGATAATTCTTGAGTAGTTTCGCTTTATATTGTGAAGCAAGAGTAGCGTTCTTTTCTACATCCTTACTAATATTATAAAGCTGATAAAGGGCAGTAGAGGCTTTTGCAGAATTCGGATAGCGGTCAACCACGATCAGATAATTCTTCTTTGCTTCATTAAAATTCGGTGGGTCAATGGACAGGTTAAACTCAGCTAACCAGAAGTGAGCATTGCTGATATAGACACTATTCGGATTATTCTTGATAAAATTCTGCATGGGTGCAATGGCTTTAGCTGCACCACCATTTTTATAGGCATCCAGTGCAATGGTATAAGCCGCTTTTTCCTGCTCACTCGGCTGTTGCGTTGTAGATGCCTGATTAGTGGCTACTGGAGCATTAGAGCTTAAACTGGGAGAAATATCCTGTTGGTTATCCTCCGCGGAGGTATCTTCAGCAGGTTCAATTTTTTGCTGCAATAGTTCCAGACGTTGATCCAGATCGGCATAGCGGTTGGTTAATTCGCTCTTTAATCTCTCGATCTCATTTTCTTGTTCTTCGATTTTTCCACGTAAACTGCGTAGATCATTTTCAAGCTGCTGGTTTTTTTGCATAAGCTGCCAGCTGGTATTGGTCTGAGGTGCATCTGCGCCTGTCGCAATGGCAGATTGAGTGCTGATATTATTTGATTGAGCACCTTGGCTGAGTCCACGTGATTCGATAGGAATCGCAGCAAAAAGAGAGGTTGTACAGAGTGCAGTGAGGGCACACAATACCTGTTTCTTAAACATCATATAAGTTCCATGATTCTTGGCGAGATTATGTATCCGCAGCTCATTTATTCTAAAAGAGATAACCCGTTTATAGCTTCACATTTAAAACGGCATTTTTAGAAATTGCAACAAGGTTTTACAAAGATCATGTGAATTTCGATATTCATGAATTAATTGTGAAGAATATTAAAAAATCAGCATCTTGGGGCATATTGTTTTTAAAATAATCAAACGGATAGCTTATGCCGAAAATTTGAAATACAGCCCTTGCAACTTCAATAAAAATCTCTATACTCTGTTCCTGTAATGGTAGCCCTGCCGGTTACTTCGCAATTGTACTCTATGAACCCCGCCAGGACCGGAAGGTAGCAACGGTAGTAGATCTATGATGTGCCGGAGCTTTGCTGGTAGGGTTGCCACCAGATTTATAATTATAAAATTTCTCTATTCTCTCTTTATTTTTCAATCTTAATCTTCATTGTTTTCCCTTTCTTTAATGTTTACTTTTAAATTTCTATCTAATGCCGCTTCCTTGGATACTTGAATTGTTTGGAACATTGAAATTCAATCATGAAAATAGATTATCTTAATTTGAGCTTTTGAAAGCTTTTTGTTGTTCGGGATTAATTGTAAATTAAGGGAAACTATTTAAGTTAAGCAGGATGGCAAAGAGGAAAATAAAAAAATAGCCTAAGCATATTTTTCACAAATACAAAAGAATTAATCTTCGGCTTTGCGGCTAATCGCTTTCATGATCGCATCCATTTCAAAACCACGATACATTAGAAAACGGATCTGTTTGGCTTTAAGTTTTGGGTCTTTCGTCACTTCTGGACCATATTTTCTAAGCTTCAGTTCATAAGCCTGTTGTACCCAGTCCGTTTCTTTTAGTTCTTCACTGATCAGGGCAGTATCAATTTTTTTGCTTTTCAGCTTCATTTTAATCTGATTGGGACCTTTGCCTTTACGCTTTTGGCTCGACAACATGATTTCAGCAACACGCTGGTCACTTTGATAGTTTTCTCTAGATAGCTCTTCAACCAAAGTGACCACATCATTACGATCTTCTGCATAAAGCGCCAGTTTTTCAATGAGTTCAGCCTTGGAGTATTCCTTGCGAGTCAGTACAGCAAAGGCGTAAGAACGCAAACGCGAGCCGGTTAGACCGGGTTTCTTTTGCTCTTTATCGGAGTTACCAAATAAGCTGTCTTCCGGATCAAATTCTGGCAAAGCCTGTGACTCAACAGGTGAAGAAGTGGCTGAATCTTCAGCATCACCAAACTGCTGTTTAATCGCGTCATAGTCCAAAAGTTTGCTGAATTTTGCGTCTGACATATTGATCTCGATAAAAATATCTATTCCATAATAACAAAAACGCCCCGTAGGGCGCTCTGCTATGACGTTCAAGGATTATGCATCCAGAAAGTCTGCTGGTTCTTCTTCGTCTTTATCTTCGACTACTTTGCCTGTAGTAAGCAGTTGCTCACGGATTAGTTTTTCAATAGTATCCGCCAGCTCTTTGTGTTCTTCAAGATAACGGATGGTATTGTTTTTACCTTGGCCAATCTTGTCGCCTTGATATGAATACCATGCACCCGCTTTTTGAACGATTTCTTGCTGTACTGCAAGGTCAATCAGTTCACCAAGATGGTTAACACCTTTGCCATACAGAATCTGGAACAGAGCTTCTCTGAATGGTGGCGCCATTTTGTTTTTCACAACTTTGACTTTGGTTTCAGAACCTACAATCTCGTCGCCTTCTTTCACCTGACCGATACGGCGGATATCCAGACGTACAGAAGCGTAGAATTTCAGTGCATTACCACCAGTAGTTGTTTCTGGGCTACCGAACATTACACCAATCTTCATACGGATCTGGTTAATGAAAATCACCATACAGTTTGAACGCTTGGCATTACCGGTAATTTTACGCAGTGCCTGGCTCATCAAACGTGCTTGCAGACCCATATGTGAGTCACCCATTTCGCCTTCAATCTCGGCGCGAGGCGTCAATGCAGCAACAGAGTCGACTACAATCAGGTCAATTGCGCCAGAACGTACCAGCATGTCAGCGATTTCAAGTGCCTGTTCACCGTTGTCTGGCTGAGAAACCAGCAGGTTATCAATATCTACACCGAGTTTACGGGCATATTGAGGATCAAGCGCGTGCTCGGCATCGATGAATGCACATGTACCGCCAGCTTTTTGACATTCAGCAATCGCTTGCAATGTCATTGTGGTCTTACCTGAAGATTCAGGACCATAAATCTCGATAATACGGCCTTTCGGTAAACCACCAATACCCAGTGCGATATCAAGCGTTAAAGAACCTGTAGATACAGCTTCAACTGCTTGCACGGTATTGTCACCAAGACGCATCACTGTGTTTTTACCAAACTGTTTTTCAATCTGGCTTAAGGCAGCATTGAGCGCCTTGTTTTTATTCTCATCCATCTTACAACCTCAATACGATGTCACAAACTTAGTACTCAAGTGGATGTCTTACATTAGAGCTTCGTTCCACAGGAATATAGTGACAGAAATTTCCCTTGTGTTCTATAAAATCCAGCAGTGTTACGACACATGCTGACGCTTGAATTTAATCATCATTATATGACCAATGTTGATCAAAGTTCTGACTATTTTCATTCTTGAATCGACTGATGTCTCGACGATCTTTTTTGCTTGGCCGATGATCGGGACGCGCTAGATTATGCAACTTTCTTTGTGAAGCAATCAATTCCCGGCGAGCGATACTGACTTCAGTTTCTTCATACAGTTTCTGTGCCACAGGTGCAGGACCACGAACATCAGAAAGTTCTTTTACAACTACGGTTTTTTTGTCGATACCTTGCTGAATCGACAACTCCATACCCACACGGACTTCGCGAGATCCTTTTACACGCTCACCATTATGATGGACTTTACCGCCCTCAATAGCATTCTTGGCAATGGAACGGGTTTTAAAAAAACGTGCCGCCCACAGCCATTTATCTATACGCATGCCTACCGCATCTTCGGGTAAAGACGATTTACGCATATTGCTTGTTTACCTCAGACTGATTTAAATGAGTGATTAAATCTGTTAATTGGTGCAGCATCGGGTAATTACAAGTCTGGCGTGCAACTTTACTGGAAGATGGTTGCTGGATACAGAACAGGTTCTGGATGCCATAAGCCTTGGCACCATTCAGGACTTTTTCGGTATCATCAATAAAATAGACCTGCTCAGGATCAAAGGGGTGCAAAGCATTCAGACCTTGCCAGAATTCTACAAATTCCTTGGCATGTCCAATGCTTTCCGAGCTGACAATCACATCAAAATAATCTTTGAGATTCAGATGATCCAGTTTGAAGGCGAGTCCTGCACAGTCGGCATTGGTGGCAAGCCAGATGGGATAGCCATTATTTTTAAGATAATCGAGTAATTCGAGGCAATAAGGGCGTAAGCTAACCTTATCTTTATGCTCGATTTGCATGGCCAGAACGTCGACTTCGACTTTAGCCGTCCAGAAGCGAGAAGAGTACCAGTTTAGGGTATGATTATGTTGCTGATAGAATGCATAAAGCGTTTCGCGGCTCTGTTCCAGACTACAGCCATGTGTTTCAGCATAACGGACCGGTAATAACTCGTTCCAGATGAAATCATCGTAGGCAAGATCAAGTAAAGTTCCGTCCATATCAAAAATTATAGTCGGCTTTTGCATTCAAGATTCTCCAAAGTTTTTCAAAGTTCAACAAAGCATATAGAAAAGCTTTAGATTCAATAGAATTACTCAACTTTCGCGTTTATTAACGACAATCAAATAATTTTAAAGTCCAACAAAGTCATTTACCTTTCAAGAAAAATTGTGTACACATCTGTGTACATAATTCTGCTCTGTTTGATTATGTACAGAGTATAAGGCATTTGGACTGGAAAAAATTAAATGGCTTTAAGTGATAGTTGGCTCAAATCCAACAATGGGAAACCGCGTGAAAAAGTTGAGGTAGTGACAGATCGGGATGCATTGTCTGTCCGGATTTCGCCAAAGGGGAAGATCGTTTTCCAATACCGGTATCGTTTTAACGGCAAGGCAAAACGGCTGGACATTGGCACATATCCCATGATGGGGCTAAAAGAAGCCAGATTACTGGTGCATAAATACAAGACTGAGCTCGACCAGGGCAAAGACCCGATGCAGCTAAAATTAAAAGGGGAGTCAGACTATTTAAAACAGCCGACTGTCAAAGAGATCTGTGAACTCTGGTTTAATACCATCGCCGTCCATAAAGTTTCAAGCAAGGATGATTCACGTGCTTTCGAAATTCATGTCTACCCACGTATAGGCCGGCGGATCTGTGATGATGTTTCATTGCAGGAATGGTCAGAGCTGTTATTTGAAATCGCAGCCAATGCCAGAACTGTATCCGTAAAGGTGCTTGGTAATCTTAGAATGATCATGCGCTGGGGATGCATTCACGGAAAATTAAAGTATCAACCGATTCAGCACTTGAGAGCTGCCGATCTGAACGTGAAAAAGGTGAAGCGGTCACGCTATCTTTCCGAACAGGAAATCTTCTGGGTGGTGCATGCTGCACTCAGATCCAATGCGATATCTGCCAAAAATAAAGCCATCATCATCATGCTGTTATTTTTCGGCTGCCGTGTTTCAGAATTAAGGCTGGCCAAGAAATCTGATTTCGACTTTCAGGAAATGATCTGGTACATCCCACCGGAGAATCACAAGATGGGGGCTCGTACGCACAAGCCGATTATCCGGCCTGTCATTCCACAGATTGTGCCATTCCTTAAATATGTATTTTCACTATCACCGGATAGCTGTGAATACGCTTTCCCGAACTTGAAAGCCAAGGCTTATACCAAACTTGAAAAGAGCTTTCAGACAACCATACCGCCGTTTGTGAATGACAATGTGCGCAAGCGTTTTGGTGTGGAAATGCAGCACTGGACCATGCATGATTTACGTAGAACGATGAGGACGCATATTTCTGAACTGGCTCCACCGCATATCTGTGAAATTATGCTAGGACATGGATTGCCGGCTATATGGGGAACGTATGATTTACATGAATACTTGGGGGAACAGGCACAGGCTTATGAAAAGTGGCTCCATAAACTCTGCGCCATACTGAACAATCATGAGCGTTTTGATATTAAAGGCTGTATTTCTAGTGATTCAAGCAATCCTTTGCTTCTTTCCCAGGCATCTACAGCCTTGATGCCGTAACGACTGCTTGAACGACCATGTGCTTTGATCAACGGTTCAGGGAAATCCTGTTTATTACGCCAGTTGATCAAAGTGCCTTTGGTTATCCCGTAACGCTTCAACAGGTCAGGCGTTGAGATATATAAAGCCATCAATTCACCTCCTTCGTAACCTTTAAATATTCTGCTTTTGCATCAGCCCAGTTTTGTGCATCGTATGGGCTTAAACCTTTTTCTTCACACCATTTGGTGCACCAGAGAAACTGAGCGTCATCAAAAGGAGTGGGCTTAACTATTTGTGTCGGCATTGGCTGGCTCCTTTGGATCTTCACCTTGAATTGCTGCAACCAAAGCTTCGCCTACGTTATTAACTAAAGTTCCAGTGCATTGCTCACAGTGAAAAATACCTTTCTGGCCTTTTGGATTTTGGCGTGTCAGCAACAAAAAATTCTCGCTTCCACAGTTATCACATTTAGTCATTGGCTGGCTCCTGTGCTTCAGTTAGGGCTTTTTGCTTTGCATCATTCTCATAATAAAAATGGTACGGTTCAGGCAATTCAATACTCTTTGGCATCCAGTGGGATATATAGGAACTAACAGACTCCCAGCCATAGCAATTTCTTTGTTTAAATCCACCTGAATATTTTTTATCTCTGGTTGCTTGAGATATTTGCCCATAGTAGTGAACAAAGACTTCTTCACCTTCATTCGGCATGCGCTCGGAAGTTGAAATCCATTCCGGCACCGCTTGGGCTTTCCAACTATCAAATCCGCTGATCTCCTTAACCACATCATCCATATCTACAATCATGTGGCCATGTTCATCATGGTAATACTGATGTCCTGCAATCCTTTCTTGCAGCTCACCCAGGTCCGGCACTGCTTGGGCTTTGGCTGCTGCAAAACCCATGAACATGTGATCTAGAATTTGAGTTGCATAAACATCACCAAGTTCAGCATTTTCAACCACTCTTGGATTTTCAACCTTTGCCCAGTTCCAAAATTCCTGTTTAATTTTTTCTTTCTGAATATCCATCACGCCACCTCGCTTTCACGTTTTTCACGAGCGAAAATTGCATAAGCATCATCTTCACTAAAATTGATATCAATTAAGAAAAAGCCGTTTGGTGCAATCGGGTCCCACTTGGTGATATCACAATCATCCATCATTGCTTCCCAGTCATCTTCACTAACCGAGCCTTCCATCCAAAATTTCACAGTGTCAATGTTGAAGTGTTTTTTCAATTGATCCCAATCTTCTTGATTGATCCACTCAGCACCTTGAAATTCTTTATCTAAATATTTTGCATATTCAGGATGCGTCCACGTACCAATTTCACTGCGGATTATTTCAGCAGGTTCTAATTGCTTTATTTTCATCACGCCAATTCCTCTAAAAATTCTTTCCCATGTTCCAGATACTGAGTAAGGAAAGATTTAAATACTTGCTGACAAGGCTTGTTCATTTGCAAGCCGATAATCTCAACTTGTTTGTGTTTCGGCTTCCAGGCGGTCATGTGGTCGCCACGATTCACACCACGATAGCCATTTTTAACCAACCAGTTTTTAAATGGTGTACGAAGGGTAAAAGGGATATTTCTCATTTAACCACCAGTCACCAGAGCTACTATTACTAGGATGCCAATCACGCCTAGCACCGTTAATCCAATAATTAATTCTTTCAATCCCATATCATCATCCTTATGGACCACACCTTTCAGTGTGGCCATATCCTGTTTAGTTGCCTGGGAACATATCCATCTGATCTTCGATCAATTTCTTTTTTTGCTGGTAGGCTTGCAGTAATTCCTGTTGATGCTCACTGGTCAAATTCGGCTTGGCTGCATTCATTTGCTGGGCAACTTGTCGAAGATCTTCACCGTTCTTGGCATCAGAGATCAGTAGGATAAGACCGCTTTTAACTGAGCCACTTTTGAGAGGATCTACAGTTGGGGCTTGTTGTTGTTCAAACTTGCCGCGTACTTGCTCAATGTTTGCTTGAAGGTACTGAAAGTCTGCCTGAACTAAAGCACTGTCATTCTCAATCTGTTCTTCGATATCCAGAACATCGGCCAGTGATTTCGCCGTATTTAAGGCTTTGGCATATTCCTTTTTCATTTCTGCTGAGCTTGGTTGTTTCTTTTGCTGTACTACAGCTTCGGCTTCCTGCTGCAAACGCTTCAATTCATCAACGCTCAGGTTGTTATCAGTCGACTCATTTTCTGAAGCCAAATATTCTTGAGCTCGTTCATTGATCTGTCTCATAAGATCTTCTTGCTGGTCGATATTCAAACCATCTTCATTGATGACTTGAATGCGTAAATCAGCAAATTCCGAATCTTTGGTGCAGTTTTTTAAGTTCTCAGTAAATTTTTCGATAAGCTTCGCGTCTTTGGATTTAGTCACACGCTTTGGCTTTTCTTCAGCAGCAACTTCTTTCACAACATTCTGCTTAATGCTGTCCAAGGTTTGCGGAGCTGTATTCACTGGCTCAGGTGTTACATCAATGATTGCATCCATTTCTTCTTCATAGGTTTTGATACCCATAAGAAGTTCAGGAGCATAAATACGGCCAAAGAATGAAGCAGCACGATAGCGCAACATTTGCTCAGGCATAGTCTGCCATTTAGATCCGTTCTTCTGGTACCAACCTTCTTTAACAGCCATCTCCATAGAGATTTCAGCAGATTCCAAACGTTCGCCTGTACCAGTTTCAATTGCCCAGGCTTTGCACACCATATTGCGCAATTTAACTGTATGCGTTTTTTCTTCTGGCAGGCTCTTACGTTGCTGAGGATTCCACTTCCATTCTTTAGTGGTATAGGTCACTTCAACTTCACCACGATCTTCTACATCAAAGCGAAGTGGGGAGTATTTTCCAGAAGTATTAATAGCTGCAATGACGAACTGTGAAGACCATGAAGGGCGACCTTCAATAGGGAACAGGTTCTGCATGATCATTAGAGGATCTGCATTTAAGCGACTCGCCATATTTACTGCGATAATGCAGTTAGCAACGCCGTTCGGATTTGGTTCATCACGATAGATCCAGTTGCCGTTCTGGTCTTTACCGTCTTTGACTTTTAATGTGTCGCGATACGCTTCTGGTACCATGCTTGAAGCCGCCAACATTTTTGCAATACGTTGTGCCAGTTCAAAGCCTTCCAGTGAAGTAAGGCCCACTTCAACCGGTTTAGGTGCCACATGAGCAGCCTGGCGAGAAGTACGAAGTTGTTCAGTTGTCATTACTTGAGAAGTCATTGTGTTATTCCTTATTTTTAAAAAATTAATTACTTACGAAATTTGCAGGTAGCGTACGCAGGGCAGAACTTTTCATTGCAGAGCATTGATTTAGAGTTCCCGTAAAACGTACCGTGTTTAATAATTTTGGCCGCATGGTGCAGTAGTCCAGGATCTTCTTCAGTACCTAGGAGTACTTCTGCAGGTGATTCAATTTCACCGATACCCACATGCTGACCTTTATCTGTTTTGCCAGTCGTCAGGCCATAAATACGGGCAGGGGCTGTTACTGGTTCCTGTAGAGCATGTGCAGCAAGTACGGTATAAATCCCCATTTGTGGTGCATGGCCAACGGTCTTCACAACGCCGTCACTGCCTGCTGAACTTTTACCGGTTTTAATGTCACCAATGCCTAATTCACCTTCCTTATTTTCATAAATGCGGTCGATGGTGCCAGTAAGTTCAATGCCCAGATCGGCAAGGATTAGTGATTCGCAACGTACTTCCACACCGATAAACTTTTGAGTAGGTGCAATCTGAGTGATGTACTTGTGCATCAGTGACTGGCCAATTGATTCAGCATCGTTCTGATTCAGATCAGACCAATCAACTTCTTCATTCGGCTGCCAGATCTGGTGATGCAGAATTTCTTCGCATTCTTCCAGGCTAACTTCTTCACCGATCAGATTCAGATGATCCCATTGAGTTACAGCCTCATGAATTGCGGTACCCAAACGAGTGCGTGCACCAGCCGGATTGCGTTTATTTAAAAGATTCTTTGCTTCCCAACGTGCAGGGCAATCGAACAGATCGCCTAACGATGAAGCGCGGATTGGAATAATCCGGGTAGGATTGACATAGGCATTCATGACTCCACCTCGTTGATCACATCTTCAATTTCAGTTGCGATTTGGGCGATTGCTTCGCCTTCCATCTTTCCTGTGCCAACCATGCAGATGATTGCTCTAAGTTCCAGCTTTCCCCAATCACTATTAGGTTTTGAGTCCCAATAAAGCTTGATTAGACGGTTATCATTTTTGTCTACACCAAACTGTGAATGTGTGTTGAAGCGCTGAGATTTTAGGAACTTCTTAAGCTTTTCCTTGTCGCCTTTATAAGCGAAGAAATCAGGTTTAAGTCTCACTTTGCACCCCCAACAGACGTGCTAATGGCTTCCACCTGACGCTCAGATTCTTTGTCTGCCTGGTGAATGAACATTGCGGATAAGCCCACAAGAATTGAAAAGACCACAGACCATGCAGCGACATTAGAAACGATTTCTTTCGCTACAGATTTAGGCTCGGGATGCTGGTAAAGCTTTTCAGAAACCATGCTCGACGTGTTGAAGGCAGGCAACTTGCTTTGAATAGGGTTTTGTTCCATACTTACCTCGTTGTGTGAAAAGCCCGATTTGATTCCAGTCCAGTCGGGCTTTTTGCTGTTTATGAGGTAAAGCATACTTTACTATTTTGGTGTTGTAAAGATCACTTAACTAAAATAATTTAAGATCACTTAACTTTTATTTTTTATAGGCAAAAGAAAACCCGCTCAAGGCGGGTAGTTGGCTATTCCCAGAATATATATTTATTCTTTCGATGGTATTCGTACATATATTTAAGAAAGATAAAGCAGAGATAAAATAATCCTGCCTGAATCAATCCGCATAATATAAAACTAACCCATCTTTCATTTTCATAGTGAAGATACATTACGAATGGCACTGGAACGGTCAGCAACAAGACAAGCAATAAAGCCAAAATATCCTTAACTATGTCTGTCTTGTATGCCAAGGAGCCTACAACTAGAAAAGTTATAATTCCCAAAATATTTGAATATTGGTAATTGAAATAAGCATCCAGCATAGTTTCTCCTTATTATTTAAAATCCCTTACGTGTCGTACTACCACACCAATGACACTAATATTGTGTTGTTGCGAACTCAATACAGGGAAATCTGGGTTAAGTGGTACTAGCTCGAATTCTTCACGCCCATGTTCATCATAGCCAGTTACACGGTATTTTTTAAAAGTCACTTCATGATCACCATTCTGAGCGATCACATAGCTGCCCGGTTTAGGTGCCTTGGCAGCATCAACAATCAGTTTGTCACCTGGTTCAAAGTCCGGAAACATACTAAGTCCATCAACTAGAACACTGAATATCGCATCCGGATCTGAACCGCTATAATCAGTATACGTATAGTTTAAAGGCACCACACCGTCATAGACGACTTCACGCCACTGACCTGCCTGTACAATATCTAACACTGGTATTTTTCTTAATCTCGTATCAATTATTTGAATGTTGTTAAAACCGTCCTTGTCTTCTGAGCTCTTGCTCAGCATAGGTGCACTTTCACCTGCTAACCATTTGTGATTCACCCCCAAAAATTCTGCAGCCAATGCCAGATTAGCACCTTCTAAATTCTGAGTAGGGCCTTTAAACCACTGTCCAATACTGACCTTACTTACTTTGCAATATTCGGCCATTTCTGTGTTTTTTAATTTTTTTTGTTGAACACGCTCGTAATGCTGCTTAGCCAAAGCCATACGATCTTGAAGAGTAGCCATTTTTTCCAGTCCTAAATGAGTAAAGCTAGCTTAACTATTTATAAGTTAAGTGTGCTTGCGTTTATTAAGTAAAGTATGCTTTACTATTGCTTGACGATTAGAGGAAAAAGTCATGCAAATTGTAATGAATACAGCAGATGCCATTAAGGCTTTTAAGTCCAAAGCCGGAGTTGCCGACGCAATTGGTATTTCAAAACAAGCAGTTAGCCAATGGGGAGAAAAAGTACCAGAGGCTTCTGCATTAAAACTGTTGCTTGTTGCGCCAAAAATTAAGCACAAAAAAATACAGCACAAAGTGAATTAAGAGGCACGTGAAATGTCCGAAAAACTCACCGAGAGCATCACTTTTAAGTGTACGTATGAAGAAAAACGTGATTTGGAAGCAATTTCTAAATCAGAAGGAAAGACTTTATCTGAACACATTAGAGGTTTAGGCATAGCGAATATTACTGAAGTTCGGGAACGTTTAAATAATCTCGCATCTCTACTGGGTCTGACCACAGATACCGTGGATACCAGCTTTGAGCTGACACCACCGCCAAGATTGATCGATGTCACACCAAAACCACAGGCACAAAAAAAGCCCAACTGTTGCGACCAGTTGAGCCTTATTGCCGTTCACTCAAATCAGTAAACGAAGGTAGTAAAACATGTCGAATTTAGCACAGAACATGTACCAAATAAAAGACAAAAGTGGGGGGAGTGCTCAAGTTATTGCTTTCCCAAAGCCTTCATTAATTCAAGAGGCGATCGTGGATACTCGTAAAACTGAAGATGGCTTCACGCCGTTGCCTAATTTTATTTGTGATGAGGGCTATTTATCTGTTCTTGACGGGGATGCTATCAAGTGTCTGATGTTTTTAAACCGCTACATTCGCGGCTTTCATCTAAATAGCAAAGGAATGTCTGAGACTTTGATCAAGAAGATCACTGGCATTAAAGACGGGCGTACTGTTCAAAAATATATGTCTCAGTTGGCCAAGTACCAGCTGATCAAGATCCAAAAAGAGAAGGGTAAAAGCAACGTCTATTTTCTTACTTTCGAAGACCGACTACCTACACAGCATGTAGGTACTTTTCACGTACCTACACAAGAAGTACCTACATCTGATGTGGGTGGTGTACCTACACAACATGCGGGTAGTAGTACCTACATGGCATGTGGGTCTGATAAAGAAAAAGATTTAAAAGAAAATATTAAAGAAAATAATAAGAATAAAGCGCCGTCCGATTTTGTTGCTCAGGATCGTGGTGCTTTGAATTTTATTGAATACCATCTCGAAGACAGAAAGCTGTACACGCTGAAAGATCTTTTCGGCACCTATCCAGTCAAAAAAGATTTCATGGCTCAAGCAGCTGTGAGCTCTCCAAAGCTGTCACAAGAAATCGTTTTGGGTCAGCTATACGAACTGTGCGAATGGTCATCTGGTAAACCTGAACGTACTTCTCAAGCCTGGATGGTTACCTGGTTGAAGTGGTTACGCAATTACCAGCCAGAAAAACATCAAGCACCAAAAACAAGCAAGAAATCTAATTCAAATCTGAACGTGAATGATGCATGGAAAAATCAGCCAACTCATCACGCGCCAGCAACTGGAACAGTTGAAATTCCGGAGGACTTTGTATGAACGCAATGACATCGTTTTCGTTTGGACTGAAGAAAGTTCAGGAGATCTGCACCAAGCACAATGTGGCCATGATTCAAGCTGGTCCATATCACAAATGCCCACAGTGCGCAGTTGAGTACCACGAACAGCAGCTGGCACAAGCACAAGCTGAAGTGGATCACATGGTACGTCAGAAACATTTTGACGGCGCAATGCTTCCAGAACGCCATGCTCATTCAGGTTTTAAAAACTACCTGGTGAATAACGCAGGACAGCAAAACGCGCTGAATCACATCGTTTCATACGCCAAAGGCATGCTGAACGGTGAGAAAAATAATCTTTTGATGGTTGGCCCTACTGGTACAGGGAAAACTCATCTGAGCTGCGCAATGGCTAAAACACTGCTCAAAAAGGGCAAGCATGCACGCTACATCACCAGTGAGGATCTGGCACAAAGAATCATGAACGCATGGGAACAGCCGGATGCTACAGAGAAATCTGTGATTTATGCCTTCACCCAGTATGACTTGCTGATTCTGGATGAATACGGACTGCATGACCGGGATAAGCGCAGAGAGATGGTGCACAAGGTTCTGTATGCACGCTATGACCGTATGAAGCCGACCATGTTGATTTCAAATATGACACTTGAAGAACTTCAAAAAGATTTAGGTGATCGTCTTTGGTCACGTTTCCAACAAGGCGGTTTAACCATCGTTGAATGTAATTGGGCTGATCAGCGTTTAGGGGGTGGGGTGTGAGTTTACGTAAGGAAAAACGCAAAGAATTGAATCAACCGACAAAGCGTTATTTACGTAATGGTGGAAAAATCACGGTTTTGAAAGGTACTGAATTTAAGCCACGTCCAAAACGTTCAACGGTTGAATCGAATGGAACACCTTATGTGGCTCACTATCTAGTTCTTCGCCTAGTGGATTGGTGCAATAAGGGATCACCAAAGAATCCGAGACGGCGATTGTTATCTGAAATTACTGGTATTCCTATGAAGCGCATTCGATACACCATCACACCGCGTACGAATGCCAGACTGCCACATAGCGAATATCGAAAATACAAAGCAGCCATGCCGAAAGTCGAAGCTATGGAACAAGGAATGGAGAAATTTGCTGCATGACCTTTCGTATGAGTGAAAAGCAGTTAGAAGTTCATTTGAATAAGCACAATTTGCGCAAGGAATGCGCGTCAGTGCAATTTAAAAACAAAATTGAAGCAAAGGTACATCAAGCAGAACAAAACGCCGTAGAAGCGAATTTAGAGCGAAATAACGAAGGGGCTGAAAAGGTCATTTTAGATTTTAAGTTGCCGGCTATTCCTCCAAGCGTGAACCACTACTGGAAGAAATCTGGTCGCGGTTTCAAGTTGAGTGATGAGGCAAGAGATTTTCATGATCTGGTGAGCATGTTGGTACCAAGAATCAAAACAGCAGCACGGTTAAAACTGGAGGTGACGTTTCATTTTCCAAATCGGTTAAGACGGGATATCGATAATTACTTGAAAGCAACGATTGATAGCCTGGTGAAGTGTGAATTTTGCGTAGATGACGAACAGTTTGATGAGCTGATAGTACGCCGGGGCAATGTGGTTAAAGGCGGATTACTCAAAATAAAAGTGATGGAAATCTAATGAATATAGGGGTTGCTATGGGAAGTTCTATGGGGCTGCAACTAGTCGGTGGTGAGTGTGGAGAGGGGGTATATACGAACTCCCCTCGCGCGCGCGCGCGTTTTATCAATCTGCATACCAAAAAGAAGGTCAAAGAGTTCAAGTTAAAACTTCGAAATTACAAACGTCCAGACTTCAATCGAATGATTCTGGACTTAGGCAAATGCGGCTGGACACACGAAAAGATTGCAGACGTTCTGCCGGTGTCTGGTGCTTCTACAGTGTCTGAATGGGCGCGCGGTGGCGTTCCTAATTACGACAACGGCCATGCTTTCATCATGCTCTGGCAAACAGAGACTGGCATTAAACGGTTTCCACTGGAAGGCGAGTGGACCACATACAAGTACAAGATTGGTCAGATGGATATTTTTGAAGACGGCGGCCTGTGTGATCAGGTTATTGACGAGTTGGATCGGACTTTATTAGATGACATCAAGCCAATGATTGATCATAGCCAATATGAGAATGGCGATCTTATTGTTTATACAGATGGCCAGCCGGTGCTTCTTATGGTTCGTATTCACTTCGGGAAAGTTCTGGTTTCTAAATTTGGCTCGGTATCTGCGCCCAACAAGCCTTTAGCTCCTATTCGGAAAGCTACTAAAGAAGAAATTGAGCGCTATGCAGTTAAGCAATGGAAGGAAGAAGGTAGAAAAGGAAAACCAATTTTCATGCGTAATATGGTGGCTGAATAATGCCCCCTGACTACACCCATATCGAGCATGACGGCACGCCGTGGAAGAACGTCGAAGGTGACTGGTTCTTTTGGCGTGAAGTCTGGGGCTGGTGTCCGTATGTCGGGCCGAAGAATAGTAATTTTTTTAATAAGTTTAGGTGATGAAATGAATGAGCTGGAATTGTTCTTGGCATATGAAAGAACCAAGGGTATGCAGCGTTTTATTTTTATGGCTCGTTGGCAATCAATAAAATATAAGTACAATCAATCCTTAAAACTTTAAAGGATAATTAAATGGATTTGTGTGTTGTTGATTGGGGAGCAATTTCAACTATTGCTGCAGCCGTAATAGCGTCACTTGTTGCGCTTTATATATCTGACCAATGGAGATATCAGAAAGGGACTGAAGTTATAGCAAATGAGGCAAAAAGATTACTGGCAGAACTAGCAGAATTAAGATTGCTGATAAAAAAAATTAATAGTGGAACTCTTAGGGGTGAAGATTTAGAACAGGCTATAAAATCTTTCGATTATCAGAAAAACACTGTTAGTGTAATCATGGATTTCCTTGGTAAGGAAATTACTGATAAGCGTAAAAATAGTCTAATAGATATGAAAGCCGATCTAGACAGCCTGTATCAAAAGTTACGCAATTATGCTCACAAGGATAAAAGTCAAACCTTTTCCCATTTTATGTCCTTGGACAAGCAGGGAGATACAAGTATTTTTGATGATATTCACGGTAGCATCGATAGGTCAGAGAGCTTATTAAGAGAATTAGCACTGTATAAGTCGAGATAATCACCCAACAAACCGCAACACCCATACCCCCACAGTAACCCTATTCAATCAACCACTGAATAGGGTTTTTTTATGGCAGCTCGCAAAGTAAATACACCAGGTGCAACAGAGAAAGCACCAGCAGCAGACACTACGGCGCAACAAACCACAGCAGAACAGGCAGAACAGGCAGAAGCCGCGTTAGAGCATATCACTGGCAACGATCCAGCACCTGAAGCACCACAAGACCAGTCTACTAATGAAACTAGTTCACTAGGTGCACTAGTTGAAGATGATCGTCTTGATCAAATCCTTGAAGGCCAAAAGCGTATCGAAAAGAAACTTGATGCTTTGTTGAAGGCTGGAAAGGTTGAAGCGCCTAAGAAACTGCGCTGGCAGCAAGGCAAACACGGACTTGAACTGAAGGAAGCCTAAATATGTGCGGTGGATTCGTAGGGAAAGCAATTAGCACTGTGACTGATGCCATTGGCCTGACTGATACCAAAGCAGCATCCAAAGGCTATGACGCACAGAAAGCTGATGCCGAAGCGAAAGCTAAGGCACAAGCAGCGGAAAACGAACAGATTGCCACACGTAAAAAGCGCAAGGCATCTGAGGTGCTATCTTCTGGGTCTTCTCAGGACGAGAAGAAAAATACATTAGGAGGTTGATATGTGCGGAGGATCAATCGGCAAGTTGTTTCAAAACAGTGGGAAGATTTTTGGACTCGACATCGTTGGTACGAAAGAGCGTGCAGCGAATAAAGCAGCTGAAAACTCACCAGAAGCCCAGCAATCTAAACAGGACAATGCACAGGCTGCGATGAAAAAGCGTCGAGCATCGGAAGTCCTGAGTGCTGGTGATAGCAATAAGAAATCAACACTAGGCGGTTAAAGCATGAGTGATCGAGCAAATCAAATTTGCAAACGGTTGGGTCAGCTTCGGGCAGAACGTGCCAAATACGAATCTCACTGGACTGAATGCTACAAGTACGGAGCACCTGAGCGCCAGCAATGCTTCAATGGTGGCTCACTGGATGGCACACGGGAGAAACAGCGTGCGGATCTGCTCGATTCAACTGCGGCAGAATCCATTCTGATCTTTGTATCTAACCTGATTGCAGGTACCACACCTGCAAACGCGATCTGGTTTAAGGCTGTGCCGGATGGCATGGATGATCAGGCTGAACTCACACCAGGTGAACACTGGCTTGAACAGGTTGCACAATTCTTATTTCGTAATATCCACGGCGCAAACTTTGATTCTGAAATCTACGACATGATCATTGATTTCGCCGTGGCGGGTTGGGGTGTGATCTATCAGGATATTGACCGTGTGAAAGGTGGTGGCTTCACGTATCAGTGCTGGCCAATCGGTGAATGCTTTATTGCGTCGACTCGTCCAGATGGTCAGGTGGATACGATCTATCGTGAGTACACCAAAACCGCTGCACAGCTTGTGTCGGAGTTTGGAGAGCACAAGGTTAGCAATGCAGTTAGAGATTCTTACAAACAGCGACCAGATGACCGCTTCAAGATCGTGCATGTGATCGAACCACGTAACGTCAAAGCACCATTAAACCAGCGTGTACTGCTACCAAAACAGATGCCATTCGCTTCATATCATGTGGAAGTAGAAAGCAAAACCATGCTGAAGGAATCCGGCTATAACGAATTCCCTTGTGCGGTACCACGTTTCAGAAAGATTCCAGGCAGCGTCTATGGCATCGGCATCATGTCCACGGCGTTACCAGATGCCAAGACTGCAAACGCCTTGATGCGTGACACCTTACGTTCGGCTGAAATCGATGTGCTCGGTATGTGGATTATTAAGGATGATGGTGTTTTAAATCCTCGCACCGTACGTATCGGTGGCGGCAAAATCGTCACAGCTAATGAAGTGGACTCTATGAAGCGTCTCGATAGTGGAAAAGGCTTTGTTGTGGGTGAAGCACTGCTAGAAAAGATTCAGGCTGGTATCCGTAGAAAGCTTATGGCTGACTCACTTACTCCACCTTACAACCAGCCAATGACAGCCGCTGAAACCTATATGCGAGTCGATATGATCCGGCAGATGCTTGGCCCGTTATATGGCCGTGCACAGGCTGAATTATTGGTCCCTATTCTGGACCGTGCTTTTAGCCTGGCATATCGGGCAGAAGTTTTGGGAGAAGCACCAGAGGATCTGCAAGGCCGTAATCTTTCATTCAAGTTTATTTCACCACTGGCACGCGCTCAGAAACTTGAGGAAGTGGCCAGCATTGAACGTCTTATGGGATCAATGGGTGGCTTGGCTCAATTAAGCCCAGAAGCATTCCAGGAAGCTATGGATAACATCAACACCGATGCAGTACCGCAAGTGTTAGCGGCTGGTCTAGGTGCACCGACTGCAATCATGCGTACTACGGATGAAGTGCAAGCCTACCGTGAACGCAAAGCACAGGCACAGCAGCAAGCAGCGGCACAGGAACAGGAAGCAGTTATGGCACAGCAAGTCACAGGAGCTGTAGCAAACGCAGCAAGTAAAGGTCTGGAAGCACAAATGGTCAGTGAGGTGATGCAATGATTTTAGGTTTTGCAGTAATGGCCATTCTTGCGCTGATTGCCTGTGCTTCGCTTTATGCAGCAGAAAAAAAAGTAAAAAAATTAAGCAATGAGCTGTTTGACGAGAGAGCAGTATCTAGCACCTTGCGTAATGAAAAACACCATGAATGGGAACGTGCAGAAGTGCTGCAAGAGCAGGTTTTTGCACTGAAGCAGGAAATTGCAGACCTTCAGGCTGAACCAGAGCAAGACTTCAAAGAACTGATCCAGGAACAAGAGGAAGAACTCGGCTTCGGTCATCATTTCAAGTGGCGACACCACAAAAAGCCGACTTCCAAAACCTACCAGATTCATTTCGACATTGAGCCGAACGGACAGCGAATCCTTGAGGAACTGACCGCACGATTCAAGCGCAATCCATTTACCAATGATGAACGCGAAACCTGTCGCCGTTTGGGTCGTGCAGAGGTCGTGGATTACATCATCAACCGAATTAGTACAGCGAATGATCCTCGCTATGACGAAAACTTAGAACTAGCCCAAATGGAGCAAAACAATGGATGAACAACAAACAACTGACACATCAAACGTTCAAACAACTGAACAAACTCAAACTACAGCACCAGTTGCAGGAACAGAAACGCAAACGGTGCCAGGTACTGAGACAACACAGCAGAACGCTGGTGAGCAAGAAACGAAAACAACTGAAGCAGATCCAGCAACAACAGTGCCGGAATCTGCCGATGCCTATAGCGTGTCTATTGATGGCTTCGATTTTGATGCGTTTAAAGCAGATAACGCTGAAGTTCTTAAATCCTTCCATGCTGAAGGTATGACCAATAAGCAGGTTGAAGCAGTCGTTAAAGCCTATGAGCAGCACCAGTCTGTCCAGATGGAAGCACTGCAACAAGAATGGGGTGAGCAGTTCAATTCGAATATTGGCCTGGCTAAAAACGCGCTGGAAGCTTTGGGCTTTGATGCAAAAGAACTGGATTCACCTATCGGTGCACTCAAGCTGGCTGCGGCAATTGGCAAGCATATTCAGGAAGATTTACCGCCTTCTAACACACAACAAAGCGGTAGCGAAACCATTCAACAATTAATGATGTCGGAAGCGTTCAGCAATGCAAGTCATCCAGACCATAAATCAGTGACTCAGCGTGTAGATGCTTGGTATGCAAAACAATACACAGATTAAGGGGTAGTACAACATGGCTCAAGACATGGCTACAAATGGCGGGATGATTACCGCCGCATTCAAGCGTCAATTTCACGATGCGTTTGAAATTCAATGTCAACAAACAAAGTCAGTGCTTCAGGTACTGGCGCATGACCGCGGCCAGATTCAAGGTTCATCTTTCACAGTCAATGATCTTGGCGCAGTGGAAATGGAGAAGATGACCACTCGATTTGCTGATACTAAGTGGTCCGTGCCTGAGGCTGGTACACGTTTAGCAGTAATGGAAGATTACGGCCTATTCGTACCAATCGATCCGCGTGATGAAGCGAAGCTTTCAGCAAATCCGACTTCACCATACATGCAGGCGTGTCTGGCTGCTGAACATCGTCAGCGTGACCGTGTGATTTATAAATCACTTGGTGCATCGGTACAGCGTAAAACTGCAGACGGCGAAAGTTACACAGCTACACCAGTTCCAGCAGGTCAAACCATTGCAGCATCTGCCACACCAATGAATAAGGCCAAGATTGCCAAAGCACGTGCCTTGTTCCGTAAAAACCAGTGTGACAACTTGCCGCTGTACATGATCTACAACTCAGAAATCCTTGAACAGATTCTGGTTGATGATGAGCTGACTAAATGGGACCGCGACACGATCCAGCAGATCCAGGATGGTGATGTGGCTAAAAAATGGGGTGGCTTTATCTGGTTACCTTATGAAGAACTGGCAGATGGTGCAGGCGGTGTGACTGAAGGTCGTACCTTTGCAGTGGCAAAAGGTGCAACACACTATGGCCGTAATACAATCTCTAACTTTGACATTGTTACTCGCGCTGACAAGTCAAATGTGAAACAGATTGGTGGTATTGCATCTTACGGTGCAGCACGTGCCAACGAACAGAAGATTATCTTAATCGACTTCCTTCGTTAAGTAGGGGCTTTGGCTCGGCATTCTTGAGCAGGGGTGCCGGGTCTTTTTTTAAGGAGCAGCCAAAATGATTCAATTCCTGATGTGTCTTTTTGGTTTTCATGGTGCGACTGAGATTGGATCTGATGCCAAGCCAGAGTGCCGAAATTGTTTGAAAGAAATTAAATAAGAGATATAAATATGAAAATTTCCACTTGGATCGCCTCAACTGGCATAGCCGTTACACTTATCGCAGCTCTTTTATCTTTAACTATCGTTAGCTTTAAACTGGCTAACTTTCTTGAAATTCAGGCTAATTTTAGTTTCAACTTAGCATTACAAGGCTGGATGTTCGTCGTACTGGTTGCTGTTATTTATGTTGTTATTCGCTACGTTTTTAAAACGGATTTCGTACTTCAGAAAAGATCTAGTACAAAGTAATACCCAACAAACTGCACTAGAAAACCGCCTACCTTACAAGTAAGCGGTTTTTTAATGAGTAGAGATTATGAATAAATACATTAGATCCGGCATCAGCGAAGTCATCAAAGATAAAACAGCATTCACCAGTGAACCGTACGTTATGTCCTCAAACGATCCGATCTGGATAGGAGTTACGGGTGCAGGTCCAGTCTATATCGAAGTGAAAGGAGAGGATGGTGTGTGGCGCACATATCCTGAGCTTACTTTTTCCGGTACGACTGCTCAACTTGTGACTCTTAAAAAGGGCCTTGTGCGTTTTCGTTTCGCTGCTTCTGCCGCAACCACTTTGGAGTTTTCAGTATGAGGCAGTCAATTCGACGGTCAGTATCAACGGCGGTGAATGGCGCAAAACTCAGCTTTGAAATTGTCATGAAAAAGCTATTTGCGAATGGCGAGCATGGTTTTTATCAAGATCCTTATGATCTAGGTGTGATGTTTCAGGATGCTGCGGGGACTACTGCGGTAAATGCTTCGGGGCAGCCGTTGGGGTTGGTGCTGGATAAGAGTAAAGGGCTGATGCTTGGTAGTAATCTTGTGCGAAATGGTGATTTTAGCGATGGTGCAACATCATGGGTGGCAAGAGCAAATACTCAACTATCTATTGTAGATGGGAGTTTACGGGTCAGTGCTATAGCTTCTGGGATTGGCTATGGTGTTGAATCGACATTAGTTAGCGCAACAGTAGCTTCAAAAATGTATCGCTTTTCAGCAGAAGTTTATCGCACAAACACTTCAAATCCAGTTTATGTAAGAGGTGCGTCAAATACAGCTTTAGGTAGAAATACAAGTTTCAATGTTATTGAACTTGGTGGATCTTCTTCTTTAGCTTTTGTGGCATCTCAAGCTGGTGTTGTTGCAGGTGAGTATTTTGAAATCGACAATGTGTCAATTAAAGAGATTGCTGGGAGTCACGCATACCAAACTACATCAGCAGCAAGACCTATTTTACAAGATGCCCCTAAACGTATTGATTTTGATGCAGTAGACGACAAGCTCATCACAACATTACCGACACAATTAACAGGCTGTACAGTGATTCGCTCTGTCCCAAATGTCGGTACTCAGATTCTGACAGGTCAAACAATCCCTGCGACATACAATGACAGCACTGACCACTGTGGGTTGATTGTGATTAATAGAGCTTTAACTCCTAGCGAAACCTCAGTTATCACAACCGAGTTCAACGAGAGGGCTGGTGTATGAAATTCAACTTATCAGTAGTAAACATCATCCCTGACGCTCACAAAGACGCTATCAATCAAATCGCAGAGCTTTACGGCTGTGGTGAAAACAATCTATCTGTAAAGTTAGTTGACAGCAACGATGCTGTTTTCTGGGGCTGTCATTCCTGGTGGACGCCAGATCACTATGCAGTATTTAGTGATGATGAATTGCGACAGGAAGTAATTCCTACTGAGCTGCAATCATCTTTAGAGCATTTATATGAGCGGCTGATGCTTGATGGTGATGCTCAAGAGAATTGGACGGCTGCATTAGCTTTAAATGGGCTTTCTGAAGTTCGGGAAGAAACACAATAAACTCCACCACAAAAGCCTTCAAGATCATAAAAACTTGAGGGCTTTTTTATGTCTATTACAACCAGAACTTCTATCTGCAACCATGCTTTAAGCCTGATCGGTGATCAGAATATCGCTTCATTTGACGAGAACACAGCACGTGCTGAACGTTGCCGGAATATCTATGACCAGGTGCGAAAATCCATTCTGCGTGATCATCCTTGGTCATGTGCAAAAGCACGTACTATTCTGGCACCAGTGACCACTTATCCGGCCTTTGGCTATAAGCATGCCTTTCCTTTGCCGCGTGATTACATCCGGATCGTGAGTGCCAACACGGAACAGTACGAAGTAGAGAATCGCTACATTCTGGCCAATACCGATGCAATCCAGCTGGAATACATCTTTGATAACGACAATGAAGATTCGTGGGATTCCATGCTGGTTGAAGCCATGTCACTCAAGATGGCAGCAAAGCTATGCAAGCCAAATACCGGCAGTGATGCAGCTGGACAGTCAGCAGATGCGCAATACCGCGAACTGATCCAGCGTGCAAAAGCAATCAATGCGCAAGAACGACCAGCACAAGACATGCTGTACGTGGACGAGTCTCGCTATATCGGGAGTCGCTACTAATGAAACAATGGCTGCTTAAAAACAACCTGTCCAGCGGTGAACTATCACCGTTGCTGTGGACACGTACCGACATCCAGCAATATGCCAACGGCGCCAAGAAACTGTTAAACGCTATCCCACTGGTGGAAGGTGGAGCAAAAAAAAGACCAGGTACTAAATATCGTGGAGTCTTTGACGGTGCACTTCGCCTAATTCCATTTGTTCCGAACTCGGATAATCCGTTTTTACTGATCTTGGGCATAAGTACGATTCAAGTCTACGATCCATTAACTCAAACTGTAGTCCATACAGGCAGCACGCCGTATAACACAGCGGCCAAAGTGGCTCAGGTGCAGGTGGCACATTCACGCTATCGCATGTTCTTTGTTCAGGGAGATCATCCGGTGCATCGTCTGGTCTGTAGCAAGGACTTTGATAACTGGAATTTCGGGCAATTCACTTTCGTAACTGCGCCAGTAGATGAGATCAACACCACACCAAACGTGGCTTTAACACCTACTGGAACGGAAGTAGGTAAATCTATTGCGCTGAATGCGGCTGCTTTTCCCAATTGGAGTTCAACAGAAAACTACATTATTGGTGAGCGTGTTATTTATCTCGGCCAGACATGGCGTGCTGTAACGGACAACACAGGGAAAGTTCCAGCAATTGATAGTACGGATTGGGAAGCTGTAACGGCTGGTGATGCTGCGGTATTTACCCCATCCCATGTGGGTGCAATCGTCAATATCAACGGTGGCCAAGTCAAGATCACTTCTTATGTTTCAGCAACTGGTGTGCTCGGTGAGGTACTGGTCAAGCTGAATGCCAATATTCAGGCTATTGCTAAATCATGGACATTGAATACAGCGGCATTTACAGCAGCCACTGGCTATCCATCCACGGTGACGTTCTTTAAACAGCGCCTGGTCTTTGCTAATACGAAAAACAATCCGAACCAGTTATGGATCAGTGCCATTGGCAACGATGGCGACTTTCTGGAATCTACAGATGATGCGTCTGCATTCTCCATGGCTTCATCATCGGCACAGGCAGACAACATTCTGCATCTTGCCCAGCGTGGTGGTGTGGTCGCTTTAACGGGTGGATCTGAGTTTTTAATCAGTTCGTCCGGCGCATTTACGCCAGCATCAGCCCAGATTGAACAGCATACAACCTACGGCGCAAAGGCGAATGTTCGGCCATGTCTGGTTGGTAATGAACTGCTATTCGTCCAGCGTGGCGGTAACCGTCTGCGTGCACTGTCATATCGTTATGAAGTGGATGGATTGGTCAGTCCTGAACTATCAGCCATTGCTCCGCATATCGCTGAAGATCATGGCGGCATTAAGGAACTGACCTACCAGCAAACGCCGTACAGTCTGGTGTGGATGGTGCTCAATGATGGCAAGGTGGCTTCAATTACGCTAAACCGTGATCAGGAAATGAATGCCTGGTCTCAGCATGATTTTGGTGGATCTGTGCGCTCGATCTGTGCCTTACCACAAGCCAACGGCAATGACCTGTGTTTCATGCTGGTTGCGCGTAAATCATCTGTCGTGCTTGAGCAGCTGGACGATACAGCATTCATGGATTGTGAAATTGCCCATAACGGGGATTTGGCCAGTAGAAACCTGCATAACGTCACTCAGTACCGGTTCAATAATACGGATGGCTACTTCTACGATGACAACCAGCCAACATCCGGCACATGGTTTGCTGGTCAGCCATTCAATATGGAAGTTGAGTTCTTGCCGCCAGATCATAGCCAGGTGCCGAGCACAGCAATGCTGCATAAGATCCAGGCGCATGAAGTGGTCTTGTATATCCGTAAGTCAGTAGGCGGTCAATACAACCAGTATGAACTCGAATATAAGCCATTCAACCAGCAAGCCTTCCAGAACCTGCCTTATACGGGTCCCGTTAATGTCAGCATGAATGGCTGGTCGACCTTGCACGAAATGGAATTAAAAATTACACACAACAAACCGCTACCGTTCCACGTGCAGAGTGTAGCTATGTTGGTATCCATGAATGAGAAATAAAGATGCTTGTACGTCCGGCAACACTAGAAGATTTAGACACGCTTGTTTACTGGGGCAAGCGTCTTACAGATGAATCACCACGGTTTAAGAATCAGGGCTTCAGTGCAGAACGAGCAGAAAAACTCTTTGCTCATTTGATTGATAAGCTCGGATCAATCCTGATCGTGATGGATCACTACATGAACCCGGTAGGCGGCCTGATCGGTGTGCTAGATACCGACTGGCGAACCGGTCAGATGCTGGCATTTGAACAGGGAATTTATGTACTTCCTGAATACCGGAATACAGGTGCAGCCAGTGCATTGGTGAAAAGCTTTGAGGTATGGGCGACTGTACACGGTGCAGACCGCATCCAGATCGGCACTATGACTGGCATTCATGCTGAACGTACCGTGAGCCTGTATGAGTCATTAGGCTTTGAATTGGTCGGCTATGTACTGGAAAAGGAGATTTAATCATGTGTGGTGGTAGTCCAGTTGGTGACATCATGAACGGCGTGCAGAACCTTGCGAATGCACAGATGGCAGATGCAACAGCAAAAGGTAATGCCAAAACCGTTCAATCTGTGGCGCGCTTGGAAGCTGAAAAGATGAAGCGCCAGGGTAAAAGTAATGCATCTTCGGCACGTGCTGCAGCTGCGGAAAATGGTGTGGATGTGGATGTAGGTGCAGCAGCCATGATTCAGGATGAGCATATCTCTGATGCAGCCTATAACGCTTCAATGAATATTTCGGATGCAGGGTATCAGGCAAAGCAGATCCGTGTTCAAGGCAAGATGCAGCGCAATAACTACGGTATGCAAGCGGCGTCAGACTTTATGAGTGCGGGTGTTAAAGCCTTTTCAGGAGGTTGGAAGTAATGGCGATTATTCCACGTTCGCAGGGTCGTGTTACATCACAGCCAACCTTGCAGCAACATACACCGATGACCGGCCTTTCCAGTATTGGCAAGGTAGTGGACGGCGTTCTGGATGAACGCAAACGCAAGCAGGAAGAAGCGGAAGTATCGGCTAAACGTGTCGAGCTGTATCACAACGATCTGGCCAAACAGGAAGCGAAGGTTAAGCTTGATGACGTGATGACACGTGAAATGTCGGAACAGATCACGCTACTGAAAAACGATGTGTCTAACGGTGCCATGAATGCAGACCAGGCGAACAAGACATTCAATGAATGGTCAAAGGCACGTTTTAAACAGATGCAAAATGAACTGCCGTGGGATTCCATGCATGAGCTGGAAAACTACTGGACAGAAAATGCAACCAGAAACGCGACTGGTTTCCTGCCGTTGCAATTGCGTGCCGATGCTCAGAAGGGTGTAGTCGTTGCAGACCGTGCCACTGAGATTGCAACACGTATGGGCCGTGAGGAAGGCTTGGAATATCTGAAAGAAAAACTCGAGGTTTTAAATCTGCCAGAACCAGAAAAGCAGCAGCGCATCAATACCTATCACACTTCGCGTGACGTTCTGGATATTGACGGACGTATTACTTCTGCCATCGAAAGCAAGGACACGACCGACCTGCAAAGCCTGGTGAAAGAACTGGACGAAGGAAAATTCGGCTATCTTGATGGACCACAAGCGCAGCAGAAAAAGGCGCAGATTCTTAGCCGGATCGATGCAATCAATAAGCAGGTTGAGATCGAAGAAAATAAGCGTGTGCAGCTGGCCGGCAAAGTTGTGAATGATTTTAAAACTCAGGTGCTCACTGCTCGAGCACTGGATGATGATTATCTGGAAACTGTACGCAGTGCTGTGGCGGGTACAGAGCATGAAGCGGAATACAATTTCTATAAGTCACAGTCGCATAACTTCCAGTCGTTTAGCCATCTGTCCACACCAGAAATGGAACGCCGTATTAACCAGCAAAAAGCCAAGATGGCTAACAGCAAAACCTCGGATGCTGTAACTGAAGAAAAGATTCTCGGTGTTTATGAAACGATTCTGAACAACAAGAAGCAGACGGTAAAAGACAATCCAAATCAGGCGGTACGTGAAGCCGGATTGCAGACGCATAGCCTGAATGGTGGTGAACTGAAATCCAATCCAAAGTCATTCGCAGCAAAAGCGATTGAAAACGGCGTGAGTCAGTTTGCATTAAAGGATCCAAATGTAGTGGTGAAACCAATTGCAGCCGAGGATCTGCCAGAAGCTAAAAAGGCGTTTGAATCCAAATCAGTTAATGACAAGCTGAACTTTATCGGTGAATTGATCAACCAGAGCAAGGGCGTACCAAACGGCAGTGCTATCTGGGGCGCAACAATTGGACAGTTGGGTGGTGGTGATCTGTCTTATGTCATGGCTGGGGTAGCGCGTGCTAATCGCTATCAGTCAGAAAAGGGCGAGGATGTAGCCGCTGCAATCGTTTCGGGCACTCAAGCACTGAAAAATAAAGCTTTGGTTATGCCAACAGAGGAGTTATTAAAAACCGAATTTAATAAGTATGTCGGTAATTCCGTGAGTGGTATCACAGCAGATATGAACTATGCAGCGTTTAAATCAATCTATGCGCATCTATCTGAACGTAATGGGTACCTGCATAAAGATGGGCAGGACATTAGCAAGGAATTAGCTAAAACAGCACTGAGTATGACCACCGGTGGGGTATATGAGCAGGGCGTGAAGTACGGCAACCAAGAGACATGGAAGGTATCCAAGCCTTATGGCATGAAAGACGATGATTTCGAGCAGGGAATCCGTAAGGGCTATGCCGCTATTTCTCAAGCCACTGGTATTTCAGTTGCTGAACTTGAAGATTTACGCCTACGCCGTTCTGCTAAAAAATCCAAAAAAGGCGAGATCCAATATGATCTGATCAATGAACGCGGTACACCATTGCGCGTAGGTGGTACGGAATGGCGGATCAACATGCAAGGAGCATATAAGTAATGAGCAACTGGTTATCTGAATATGCACCTGAAGAACAAAAACAGGTTGATGAGCTAAACGCCAAAGGGATTGCACACAAGCCAGTCGAGCAAAAGGAAGAATCTAGCGGCCTGTTCCAGCTGGCTGCACCGGTGCGCGGTATGGGTGCCGGCTTTGCAAAGGCTGTGGATACCATCACTGCACCAGTGGATGCCGTGGTGGATCGTGTGTCTTATTCATTCAAGGACGTAGGCACAGACGAAATCATTGAACCTTATTCTGCATACAAGGCGAACAAGGAAAAGGCGCGTGATGATCTGGTGTATGAATCCATTGATTATCTGAAGGACGAACAGAACACCGGCACACTTGGCAACATTGCATTCAGTTTGGGGGATTATGCAACACGTGCCGTGGTTGGTAGCGCCGTTGGTGGTGTACCAGGTGCAGCCGCTGTCACTGGCTTATCTGAGTCTCATTATGTCTATGGCGACCTGACCCGCGATGGCGTGGACAGCGAAACTGCAACCAAAGTGGCTTTGGTCGATGGTGCTGTGGCGGCCGTATCAACGGCTTTGCCGATGTCCTACGGTTTTAAAGGCACAGGTGGCGTGATCAAAGACGGCGTATTGTCTGTCGGTGGTGCTACTGCATTATCACAAGGCGGCCAAGCGGTATCAGGTCAGGTGCTGGAATCTGAGGGCTACGACAAACAGGCGAAAAAGTACGAAGTCAATGTCGAGACTGTCGGCACAGATCTACTACTGAATACCCTGTTTTTTGGGGCAGCACGTGGAGCCAATCGCTATCTGAACAAAACGCCTGAACAGTTGGGCGCAGAGATCGAAGCAGAACGTGCAGCACTGGTTTTAAATGAACTGGAATTTGAAAACACGCTGGCACCAGTGAAGCCATCCAATCCAGTTCAAGCCAATAACCATTTAAAAAACTTGGATGCAGCGACTGAATCCCTGCGCATGGGTAGACCGGTAAATGTGGTGCACCCGGTGAAGGGTGAGGATAAGCAGAAGCCAGTCAATTACGACACTATGGCCTTACCAACCAATGCCAAAACGATTGCACGTAAAGCACAACAGGCCGGGATTCCTCCAAATGTAGCTTTAACCATTGCCCATATTGAAACTGGCGGTACGTTCAGCCATACAGCCAAGAATCCAACATCATCCGCACATGGGCTGTTTCAGGTACTGGATAAATCCTGGAAGAACTTAGGCGGTGGTGATCGATCCAATATTGATGAGCAGATCCGCATCGGCTTCAAGCATATGAAGCAGGCAGAAAACCACATCAAGAAAAGCATTGGCCGTGAGCTGCAGCCTCATGAGCACTATCTAGGCCATTTACTTGGACCAGGTGGAGCAGCTGCAGTTTTAAAAGCCGATCCAAATGCAAAGCTGATTGATGTGGTTCGCAAGTACGATCCAAAGAATGCCAATGACATTGTGAAAAACAATGCCATGGAAGGCATGACCGTTGGCCAAGCAATTGGCAAATGGCGTAACAAGTGGAATAGTCTCAGTGCACGTTATGGTGGTACTGGCACTAGCACAGCCTATGGCATGGATGGGTCTAGCTATGACTTTGCCTATGAAGTAAAAAGCCTGGATGAACTGATTGCATCCAATGATCTGGCCTATGGGGTGAATCCACTTTATCCGGCTGAACTGCAACCGCGTGATCGCACCCGGGAGGCATCACGCCAGCAGATCGAGCGCATGGCCGATGACTTAAAACCTGAATTGCTCGGTGAATCTCCAAAGCTGTCTGATGGTGCTCCGATTATCGGCATGGACAATGTAGTGGAATCCGGCAACGGACGTACACTGGCCATTGCAAAAGCCTATGAAGCCGGACGTGCTGAAGAATATCGGACATTCCTGGAACAGTACGCGGCTGAACGTGGCATTGATATTGACGGCATTAACAAGCCTGTTTTAGTCCGGACACGTTTGACCGATACCGATCGTACCCAGTTTGCAAAGCTGGCCAATGAATCGGACGTGGCGCAGTACTCCGCAACTGAACGCGCTGTGAGTGATTCGGATCGTTTGCCGGATGCATCACTTCTGAAGATCAATAATGACGGTACGATCAACCTAGATGGATCCATGGACTTTGTACGCGGCTTTGTCGGCTCATTGCCGAAGTCAGAACAAGGTACAGTGATTACCGGTGACGGACGATTAAGCCAGGAAGGGAAACGCCGTATTGAATCCGCAATCATGCAGCGTGCGTTTAATGATTCTGCCCTGATTGGCCGTATGGCTGAGAATCTGGACGATGACAGTAAAACCGTGTTGTCCGCATTGCTCCGTGCTGCACCTCAACTGGCACAGCTAGACAGTCTGGTGAAACAGGGTGGACGACATCAGAACAGCATTGCAAAGGATCTGGCTCAGGCAGCGCAAAAACTGCGTGATCTGAAAGCCAATGATCTGACGGTTGAAGATTACCTCAATCAGAATTTGCTCATCGATGACGGACTTTCACCTGGTGCACGTGAGTTCCTGAATGTCTTTGACCAGAACAAGCGTAGTGCTAAAGCCATTGGTGAAAACATCCAAAGCAAAATCGATGAGATTGAAGCCATGGGTGATCCGCGTCAGGGTTCACTGTTTGGTGATGGGCCAGAAGAATCAGCCGCGTTAGACATCATCATGCAGAACCCAGATCAGCAGATTTCTGTTAGTCGTATGCGGCCAGATGGGGAAATGGAGGAAATCACCATGACCTTACGTGAGCGACTGGATGAGCTGAAAGCTGAAGCACGTCAGGCGCAAGAAGATACTTTGGCCGCACAAACGGCCATTAGTTGTGCTTTACAGTTTGGTGAATAGTTTTACCCAACAAACTAAACCTTAATGAATGCTCAGATGATGAAAATTATCTGAGCATTTTTATTATGAAATACCGTAAAAAACCTGTGGTGATCGAAGCTGTTCAACTCACAGAAGATAACCTAGTTGATGTACATGATTGGGTGCATGATGTAGATAGCTCTACCATTTACGGGGGCGTTATAGGTTTTATTAAATCTGAAGTAGAAAAATATGGCGGCTTGCCGATTCCAACGCTTGAAGATGGCAAGCCTGGATGTGGTGTCAAGCATGTGGCATCTTTTGGCGATTACATTATTAAAGGTGTGCAAGGTGAGTTTTATCCATGCAAGCCAGATATCTTCCTTGCAACTTATGAGGTGGCTGAATAATGAAAGACCAATGCAAGGCCGCCGTAGCAAAGGCACTCGGCAAGGCAGCTTTAAACCAGCAAGAAGCAACCGATATTGAAAACCGGATCAAGGATGCAATGAAGTCTTTGGCCAAAAAAGACATTCAGACCTGGCGCAATCTATCCGATGCTGAAAAACTGGTGAAAGCTGGTGAATTTGTGGCACAGGATATTCAGGCACAATTAAAACGAAAGCATGCGATTGCAGCACGTGACATTCTCACTCAGAACAAAAACCTTGCACAGCTTGATCATCCAACCTTATCAGCCAGTGAGGTTGTGGATCGGATGGTTGCAGCCCATGGTGATATGTCCGGCATTCAATCCCTAGACTCCAAAGCACGTGCGATTGCATCCGTTTACCGTGGTGAGTTAGTGGACTTCTATACCAACATTAAAGGCGGTTTAGGTGTATTTACTGATGCAGAACTGGTGCAAAAAATTGTCCGTGAACGCTTCAATGACAGTACCGGCGATCCTTTGGCCAAGAAGATTTCAGACAAAATGGGCGAAGTCTTTGAAGGCATGCGTGAACGCTTTAACCGTGCCGGCGGTGATATTGGAAAGCTGGATGATTGGGGATTGCCGCAGACGCATAGCCTGGAAAAGATTGTATTAGCTGGCAAACAGGCTTGGGTACAAAAAGCAGAAGGCTTAATTGACACTTCAAAATATGTGCATGAGGATGGCACGTATTATTCACAGCAAGAGATTCGCGAACTGCTTGAATACTCATTCGACACATTGAGCAGCAACGGTGCCAATAAAACTGAAATTGGCCGTCAGTCTTTTGGTGGTAATTCCAAAGTCACCAGCCGACATTCTGAAAGCCGGGTACTGCATTTTAAAGATGCTGAATCGTGGATGGAATATCAGGCTGAGTTCGGTGGTATGCCGTTTGTAGATTTGGTGGAAGCGCATATTAACGGCTTATCTAAAGATATTGCTATGGTGGAAAATCTTGGCAGTAGTCCTAGAAATTCCATGCGCATATTGATGGATGCAGCAGAACAAAAGGACTGGCAAAAAGGCATTGATGCAAACGATACAGGCAAGAGCCGTAAACGTGCACAGACCATGTTTGATGAGTTCTCAGGGCAGAATACACCGCAATCCGAAGTTCTGGCCAATATGGGTTTAGCGTACCGATCAATGAACGTGGCATCCATGCTGGGTGGTACCACAATTTCATCCGTCACCGATCAGGCTATGATTGCCAAGACTGCATCGATCCATGGCATCGCCTACCGTAAAACGTTTGGTGAACTTATTTCACAATTAAATCCAAAAAATAAAGAGGATCGGGAGCTGGCGCACAGTTTAGGTCTGGCCACAGAAGAAATGCTCGGCTCTATCGCACGTTGGTCGGATGATGGATTGACTTCCGTACATGGCAAGTCACAGAAACTGGCACGTGTGTCCAGTGGTATTGCTTCACAGGTTATGCGTATATCTGGCCTGAATGCACTCACAGCAGCTTCAAAAGTCGGTTTTACCAAGATGCTTATGCATAAATATGGCACTTTGACCCGTTCTAAAGCATGGGCCGATCTGGACGCAATGGATCGGGAGCTGATAGAAAAAACCGGACTGAACGAACGCGCTTGGGAAGTGATGCGCCTGGCTGATCCGGTGGTGGATCGTAAAGGCAACCAGCTAATGTCTGCACGTTCCATCTATGAAATACCAGACGATAAATTAAAACCGTTTGGCGACCCACAAAAGATACGTGATGAAGTTGCCACGCAGTTTCAGGCACACTTGCTAGATGAACAGGGAATGGCCGTGGTTGAAGCCGGATTGCGTGAACGTACATGGATGAGTGCCGGACAGAAGAAAGGCACAGGCATGGGCGAACTGGTCAAATCCATGCTGCAGTTTAAATCCTTTCCAGCCGCGTTTTTAATGCGTCACGGATCACGTGCAATGGCACAGGATGGTGTGAAAGGTAAAGCGGCCTATGGTGCATCGATCTTTGCCATGACCACATTGCTGGGTGCGCTTGCTGTACAGCTTAAAGAGCTGGCCAATGGTAATGATCCTTCGACCATGTGGGATAGTGACGATCCACAAAAGACAATGAACTTCTGGACACGCTCAGCGGTTCAGGGTGGCGGCCTATCCATCTTGGGTGACATTCTGGTTGCGGGTACAGATACTTCAGGACGCAGTACTTCTGATTTTATGGTAGGCCCATTGGGTTCAGATGCTAAAGCTTTGCTTGGTTTGACTGTGGGCAACATGACGCAGTACTACGAAAACAAGGATACCAATGCAGCCAATGAAGCCTATAAGCTGCTTAAAAATAAGATCCCTGCACAAAACTTGTGGTACACCAAAGCCGCGACTAATCGCCTGGTCTTTGATGAGCTGCAGGACATGATTGCACCCGGGTACCGAGAAAAATATCTGAGAAAGGCCGAGCGTGAACATGACCGGACACGCTTCTGGGGTGATGATATTGGTGACATCCAGATGCCTGATTTCGAGCGTATCGTGGAGTGAGTAGGACACCCAATTAAGCCCAACCGAACCCCCTGTATATATGGCTTATATACGGGGGATTTTTTATGCGTGATGACCAGGTAGAACGAATCAAATTACTTTCTGAAGAAATTGCGGACGACATGGTGAAAACTGCCAAAGCTGCAATTGATACCGACATTGCAACAAAAGTTGGTCGTGGGGATAAAGCCTTTTTGTATGGCATCGCAAAAAACCAAGCTGGCGTTATGGCGACCCTGCAACGTGTGCTTGATGTGAAGTCAGGCAAAGTTCCACCAATTAGCGCAACAGCAGCCACTCAGGAGAAATACGAACAGAGTCTGATTAAGAAAGCCGAAGAAGCAGCCGCAAAACTTAAACAACGCCTTAGCTAATGACTAAACCTAAGATTTCATTCTTAGCGTTCTTTCTGCTTTGGGCTGAGCTGCAAGGCTGGAAGGTACCGCTATTTCATGTTCAGGTCTGTGTATTCCTTGAAGTGTTCTATCTTAAAGGTCGTACAGGCTTGCTTATGCTTCCGCGTGGACATTCCAAGTCCAGTATTCTGGATGTGTTTAACGCCTGGGTAATTTATTGCTGGCCAAGTACGCAGATCCTGCATCAGGGTACAACGGATTCAGATGCATACAAGTGTTCCAAAGGTACGCGCGATGTGCTAGAACGGCATCCACTTTGCCAGGGCAATCACAATGTCGGTATTCGTCAGGGTGAGATTGAACGCTGGTTTGTAAATGGTACGCCTGATGTGCGTTACGGTACCATGCTGGCCAAAGGTATTCTTTCTGGTGTAACCGGACACCGTGCACACTTCATCCAGAATGATGACGTTGAAACGCCACAAACAACGGCCAATCCGGAACAACGGGAAAAGCTGCCGAAGAAACTATCTGAACAAACGCACATTGCCATACCAGGTGCAAAAAAGCTTTGGATCGGCACACCACACACCCATGACTCCTTGTATGAAAAGATTAAAAAGCAAAGGAAGCTAGACAAATTAATCCTCAAGATGTTTGAACATGAGAAGCGTTTTGAGGATACCCAGAAAGGCCAAAAGGTATTACTTGATTTTGCACCGGTGCATGCCTTCTCTGGTATTGGTACCGGATCAAAATACCTGCATAAAGGTGAGCATTACACTTGCCGCAAGCTAAAAAATGTCTGGGAAATTACTTTCCTTGAATCCAACTATGTTGTGGATTTCTATTCTGAAGGGCTTTGGGAGGAACGATTTACACCGGAAGAAATGGAGTTCCGTCGTGAAGAATGTAAAACCCTGAATGAATGGGATTCACAGTACCAGATGCATGCCAAGCCGATTGGTGATGTGCGCTTAGATCCAGACAAGATTTTGGCTTATGACTGTGAGCCGGTGCTGAAACGTGCCAACGGTGAATACTTCATGATGCTCGGTGAGCGCCGTATTGTCGGTATGTCTGCTAAGTGGGACCCATCATCCGGCAAACTTAAATCTGACGTTTCATCAGTTGCATTGGTTCTGCACGATGATCTAGGCAATAAATACTGGCATAGATCCATTGCTTTAACTGGTCCAGATATTATCACCAATGATGATGGTGAAATTATTGGCGGCCAAGTATGGGAGCTTTGCGATCTTGTTGAAGAATTCCACGTTCCGAAGATTGTGATTGAGACTAACGGTATTGGTGGTTTTGCTGGTACGTCACTGAAAGCAGCATTGAAGAAGCGTAAGCTTCGCTGTGGTGTGGAAGAACGCCATGCTTCACAGAATAAGAATAAGCGCATTCTCGAAAGTTTTGAAGGGCCGCTGATGTCTGGTCTGCTTTGGGCACACATTTCTGTACTTGTTGTGAGAAATCCAGATGATAGCGAAGAAGATGCACCAGCAGCTAAACAGATGCGTGAATGGAATCCAGCCGTTGCCAATCAGCCTGACGATTATATGGACTCAGCAGCAGGTGCAATCGTAGATCAGCCAGAACGCGTAGGCAAAATACACAGAAATAACGAGGTCAATGAAGGCCCTAATTGGAGAGGGAGTAGTGGCGTGATTGAGGCCACTTTAGACTTTGAAAATTAGGGGCAGGTCATGGCAGTTCCAGAACAGACGCCGTACAGCGAACACACCGGAAACGGTAGCACTACCAGCTTTGCGCTGGGGTTTCAGTGTGAATCAAAAGATCATTTAATTGTTTTAGTAGATGAGATTGAACCATCGATTGAATCTTGGAGCCTAGTCGGTGGAAATGTGGTATTCACCACTGCACCAGCAGTCGGGAAAAAGATTACCTTACAACGAAACACACCATTTGGTCGGACTACGAATTACCAGTCCTTCAATAATTCATTCCGACCACCGGTTGTAAATAAGGACTTTGACTGGATCTGGTTAAAGCTTCAGGAATTAGGTGTTGCAGACTGGATTTTAGGCGCACGTATTGATGCATTAAAAAACTACGTAGACCGTAAAGATGATGAGCTTAAAGCCTATCTTATGGAGGAGATCCGAAAGCAGGGTGTAGCACTAGACCAACTAGATGAATACTACAATTATTTAATGGAGCGACTGGCTCAGATTGCTGTGCAGGGCGGATGGGATTCATCCTTCATAGCTCATAAAGACACCAACCAGTATGAAATTAATGAGTTCATTTACCCAAAACTCAAGCGAGAAATGATTTCTATCTGGGATTTCTTTACAGCCGCAGAATACGCAGCGTACACAGCAGCACCAACTACGTATGATGCGTCTACACAAGTACAAGCGTTCTTTAATGCGATCTCCGCAACAGATTTTGGTAAAGCCTATTGTGATGGTAACTTTTATGTGACGCAAGGTATTGTTTTTGGCGGTAATGGGGGCTCTAAAACGAAGCAAATTATTGGACGTTTAAAACTAACGTACATCGGTACTACCAATATTGACACATTATTCACTATCCAACCAGATAGCGGTGTAACTTGGACGGGTGGTGTTCAAGTAGATGGGGCAATCGGTAATGCTATCAACTACGCTAACCGTAAAGTAAATCATGGTGTTTTGATCGGTGGTGCGTACAACTGCTCGCATTTCACAATTGACTATACTTACGCATGGAATGGGTTTAAGCAGTGGGGTGTATGGTTATCCAACAACACAACGGGCGCAAATATTCGCAAGATTCGCGCATACCGTAGCGGTAGCTCGATGGTTTCTGGTTATGTTGCGGGTGTAACATCCAATTTCACATGGGTTAGCGATAAGTCTGGCACAGTCACACAGAGATCAGTGATAAGTGTAAGTAATATTATTGATTTCACGCAGATTAAAGGTACAGTTCAAGCTAGAATTGATGGTGAGCTATATTGGTTATTTACCACAGAAAACGCAGGTGAGCTTGAAACATACCCACTCCTACCAAGCACAGTTCGATCAGGTACTCTTAATTATATCTTCGGTGGTGGTTTCTATACGAGTGGTGGTGATGCGTCGTTAAATGCTATCGGCAATATTAACGTATCTGTTTGCGCTAATGGGATATTATTAGGTGCTTTATACCCTCCATTCATTGAATCTGCAACAACAGAGTCCAATCTTATTGGCTTGGCGATTGGTGGTTCACTTGGTTCAGCAGCTCTAGGCGGTGCGCTAGGCTGTCTTTATGTTGAAGCTAACTCATTCAATGTGATTGAAAACACCCGAGCTGATGTTAATTTTAAAATTCTAAATACCACTGTACTACAGGATACTTCTAGACTTAGACACATGGGAGATTATCGTCTTGCAGATGATCGCATGGCTGGGGGTTATAAGTTTGGAACTTCCATTCGTATTAGTGGGGTAGACTTTGAGCAAGATCGCACTGTAACTAGCGGTACAGCCAATGTTGATTTAACAGCTATTAAAGAGTTTAGAAAAAACATTATATGCAATAACAGGTTAATTTCCACAATTAATGTTTCTGTAAGTAACCTAGACTCATTCACTAAGTTTGGGACGGGCTCAGCTCGGGTTCGATTCATACCGACCAACGGTGTTGTTTCTCCAACAATCACGATCAATCCACCTGCGGACATCACTATCAATGGTTCAAGCGACCCAATTGTTGTAAACAACTTAGTCGGTCAACCTGAGTTTGAGTTTGAACTCATGTCTACAACGAGTATTGTAATGAAAGTTAAAGCAGAGCGTGCTGCATCATTTACGCACAACCCTGCGGCTCTGGGTGCCGGGTTGGTACAGTCGACAACATTCACTGTAACTGGTGTTAAACTTGGCGATATGGTTATTCCATCATTCAGTCTACCACTACTTGGAACTCGAATCTGGGCGGAAGTCACAGCAGAAAATGAGGTTACTCTGTATCAACACAACCCAACTGCTTCCAGTGTTGATGTTGCAAGTGGCACGCTTACATTAAAGTTAGTATAAATATAAAGCCCCGAAGGGCTTTTGATACACAACATTTGCATAGAAACCCTGATCTTTAATTAGATCAGGGTTTTTTAATGTCAAAAATAATGGTGGCGGCATGTCCGATCAGAAATCAGCAGTAATGGAAATGGCAGCAACTGTCTCCTCTGCTGCATCAAAAACAACATATGCAGGGGCTGCTTCTGGTTTTGTGGCATACCTTGCTTCAATCGATGTTCTGGCTTGGCTCGGTATCGCTATTGCACTGGGTGGCTTTGCAGTGAACTGGTACTACAAGCGACTTGAGAATAAGCGTGCCGATGAAATCCATCAACTCAGAATGCAAGAGCTGAGAAAAGAACGGGAGCAATGCGGTGTCTAATAAAACTAAATACTACGTGATTGGTTCTTCTCTGGTACTTGCTGCAGGGGTGTGGATTACAGGTCCGAGTGATGAGCAGGTGCAGTCAACGGCTGTAAAAGAAGGCTTCACACCTAAGCCGGTAATTCCGGTCAAAGGGGATGTGCCGACTATTGGTCACGGCACTACGGTCTATCCAAACGGTGTTCGCGTCAAAATGACTGATCCAGCGATTGACCGCAAACAGGCGTTTGAATATCTCAAATTACACATGGATAAAGATGCACAGCGATTTAATAAAACCGTTCTGAATATTCCAATCTCACAGCCTGAATATGATCTGTATCTGGATTTCACCTACCAGTACGGCACAGGCGCTTGGTCTGGATCTTCCATGCTGCGCAACTTGAAAGCACGTGATTACGTTCAAGCATGCAAGTCACTGTTGAAGTGGAAGTATGTCGCAAAGCGTGATTGTTCCATTCGTTCCAATAATTGCTATGGGGTCTGGACTCGCCAGCTGGAACGCTACAACAAATGCTTGGAGGTGAACTGATGTCAGCATTCATTGCAAAGTTCTACCAGGTGATTATCTGCATTCTCTTATTTCTATTGTTAAGCGCCGTGGCTATTGGTGGGGTGCAAACCTTTCGCCTGGACAAAGCGCAAAACAAAGTACTGAATGCTGAAATCACGTGTCAGGACAAAATCGATAAAAAATTAAAACCGTATCTTGATGCTGAAAAAGAAGCTCAGGAAAAAGCCAATCAAGCGGGTGAGCAGTATGAAGAATCAAAAGAAGTTGAGCGCATTAAAACCGAAACAATTACACGTGAAGTGCAAAAGATCGTTGAACGTCCTGTTTATATCCACACTAATTGCTTTGATGACGATGGGGTGTCAGCAGTCAACACCGCTGGCAATACCGGCAAACCTTAAAACACTTTGTCCCGATCTACAGGAATTAAAGTCTGGCCAAGCCAAAGAAGTGCTGCAGGTGATGGTCGATGATCGACGAAAGTATGTAGATTGTAAGCAACGTCATGCAGCTATAATCAGTATTGTAGAAAAGTCCTCCAAGTGAGGGCTTTTTGCTTATACTGAAATAAGGCATATATTTGAGTGTGTACAGGAATGTGTACATAAAAATATGATTTAAATGATTTTTAAAATAAATATTATTTAAATTAGTAGCTTGTGAAACTAGCCGTCCATATCAAAAATGACAGGCGGTTTTTCTGAGCAATTCGACATATAAGGTTTTCTATGTTTAAAGCGACAATAGCACCACAAGATCCGATGATTTTGCAGTTTGTGCCCATTTTGACACAGGCCTGTGAAATTTTGCGAGAAGAATATCAGCGTTATTGTTCAGGTGCTGCGTTTGATATTGTCAAGAAAAGTGATGATTCTCCTGTGACCCAGGCAGACTATCGGGTGAATAGTTATTTAACCCAAGCTTTAGCGGAAATCTCAGAATTGCCTTTATTGTCAGAAGAGGGGCAGCAGGATCAGCGTCATGCCTGGACAGATTTCTGGTTACTTGATCCTCTGGATGGCACTAAAGAGTTTTTGCATCAGCGCCCAGAATTCACGATTAATCTCAGTCTGGTCAGAAGCAGTCTGACTACCTTTGCTATTTTGGCGGTTCCTGCGCAGCAGCTAATTTATTTCTGCCCAGAACAGGGCATGCCTTTAAAATACGATATTCAGAATCAGGCATGGTTTGGTTATGAAGCAGCTATAAATCATCAGGATGTCTTTGTCGGTCTGAGTCAGAGCAGCCAGCAAAAACCTAAATATGTCGAGTATCTGCAAAGCCTGGCTAAACTTAGCGCGTACACCGAGTTCAAGGCAGGAAGTGCCTATAAATTCTGCATGTTTCTTGAAGACTGGGTAGATATTTATCCTCGTTTCCATCCAACCTCGGAATGGGACACCAGTGCCGGTCAATGCATGCTCGAGCGAATTGGTGGAGGGTTGGTTGATCTGGAAGGTCGGCCATTCATCTACAATCAGCGCAAGACCTTACTGAATGGCGGATTTATCGCCTATAAGAATGAAGCTATGAAAATACTAGCCTTACAGGCACTGGCGGACATGCAAGACAATGATTGAGCTCATAGCCGTTCATGGTATAGTGAGGAAGATTCCGTTGATAGATCAGTTGGCAAGATTGTGGCATTAAAACTGCTTCCACCAAGTATGCTCAGTGCAATAGATTTATTGCCTGATACCAAGACACCTGTGACTCTGTTTACGCGGCATTCTCTGCGTGAAGATGTCGCTGGTCAGGGACTGGCAGGTTATGATTTGCAGTTGACGCCGCAAGGACGTGATCTGGCGCAGGAATGGGGCGCTTATCTGGTCAATCAGACAGATCGGCATATCCAGCATTGTATATCGAGTCCGATTCAGCGCTGTGTAGATACCGCAGCATTGATGATCGAGGGGGCAGATGCAACGGATAAAGCACCGCATACCCATAAGATTGAAATCGTTGAACAGGGTTTGCTAGTTGAGCCAGGCAGCTTTGTACTGGATATTCAAAAAGCAGGGCCATATTTCAAAAAACAGGGGGCATTGGGCTTTATCAATAGCTTCGTCAATAATGCCTTGCCCGGAATGAAACATCCCATTAATGGCGTAGTGGATGTACTGGAATTAATTTACAACACTCATCCGAAAACGCTGTATGGACTCAGTCTGGCGGTCAGTCATGACACCATTCTGGCAGCGATGATTGCAGTGATGTCTGGGCATCAGGAAGTCAGTCGTGAAGACTGGCCGAAAATGATGGAAGGTCTGTTTGTCTGGTTTGAAGGCGATGTATTTGAGGAATCTAAACTAAAATGGATCTGGCGGGGCAAAGTGCATGAGCTGGATATTTCCCAATTTCAGAATGCCGAATTAAAGGTAAATAAATAATTCAAAGGCTCAATCATTTAGGTTGAGCTTTTTTACATTTATCGTATGAAAGTGAAATAGAGTAATGATGAAATATCACTATGCTGATATTTAAACCAATTTTGGAAGCATAGGAGTCATCATGAAAATAATCACAATTTTAAGTCTGGTCGTTATGCTGGGATTAACTGCCTGTCAGCGTGATACAGACAATGCGCAGCAAGATCAGACCACAACACCTCATTCTATGGATAAGGATGAATAGTTTATTCTGTTTTTGTCTAAGTAAAAGATTTCTATGACTAGAATTGGGAATAATCTGGTATTCATCATTCTTTATTGTTGATTTGGTATTAAATTTCAGGCACAAAAAAAGCCCTAAAAGGGCTTCTTTTGATTTGCGATTAGTTAGAAGCTAATGCTTTAACTTGCGCGTTCAAACGGCTCTTATGACGAGCTGCTTTATTTTTATGGATGATACCTTTGTCAGCCATACGGTCGATTACTGGAACAGCTTTTTTGTAAGCTTCAGTAGCAACAGCATAGTCGCCAGCAGCAATAGCAGCTACTGTACGTTTAAGATATGTACGAACCATAGAACGCAAGCTTGCGTTGTGTTTGCGTGCTTTAACGTTTTGACGAGCACGTTTTTTTGCTTGAGCAGAGTTTGCCACTCGTGCACTCCTTGAAATAGATTGGTCTGGGCGGGCTGAAACTCAACTGAAAACCACATCAGAAGAACTATCACCAGCCCGTAAACAAGTGCCATATTTTGAGGAAACTATGGGCTTAAGTCAAGTCTTGACATGCTTTGACAACATTTTAGTTGCAGAAAAATTCTAAAGAAAACGTTAGATTAGTATCTAAGCAGGGAGATCGTACAAAAAATGACTAAAACCATTACATATCCTATCGTGATTGGCGCTACAGGCTTGGTCGGAAAGACTTTGGTACAACAGCTGGTAAATGAACCTAGTTGTAAGCGTATTAGCGTCATCGTGCGTAAACATCAACCAGAATTTGAACAGTGGCACAAGGTCAAGCAGGTGGTCGTTGAGGATTTCTTAATGCTCAATGATCAGGATGTCAGTGGCCATACTCATGCCTTTAGCTGTCTGGGTACCACGCTAAAGAAAGCCGGCTCCAAAGAAGCTTTTTATAATACCGATTACACCATCAACGCCCATTTTGCCGAACTAGTGCAGCAAACGGATGCTCATTATCTGTTGATTAGTGCGATGGGTGCCAATTCAAAATCCAGACTGTTCTATAACCGGGTAAAGGGTGAATTAGAGGATTATATCCAGACCTTGTCTCTGGAGCGTATCAGCTTGTTCCGACCCTCTTTGTTGATTGGTGAGCGAGATCATCAGCGTTTACTGGAAGACGCGGCACAGAACCTGTTTGACAAGTTTTCGCATTTCATCCCCGATTCTTTTAAATACAAGCCAGTGACAGCAGAGCAGGTGGCTCATACTATGGTATATGCAGCGCTGAATCAGACTGTGAAATTTGAAATTTATGATAATTTAGCCATACAAAAAATGAAATGAGGGTAAAAAATCGTGTCCAGCGTACCATTTGTAACTTGTGACCTGCTTGATGACAATCCGGATAAAAACTTGCAGGTGGTCACCCCATGCCTGGATGGCAAATTCTTTAGAAGCTATGGTGCACGTAAAAGCTTTGGCGGCCAGATTGTGACCGTAAAATGTTTTGAAGATAACTCTCGAGTAAAAGAGTTATTGGCGACAGATGGTACCGGCAAGGTTCTGGTTGTAGATGGTGGTGCTTCGATGCGTTGTGCATTGATGGGTGACCTGATTGCTGAGTCTGCGGTGAAAAACCACTGGAATGGTGTAATTATCTACGGCTGTGTCCGTGATGTCGATGCGATTGCTGAGCTTGATCTTGGTGTACATGCTTTAGCTTCTATTCCTCAAAAGAGCAACCGTAAGGGGATTGGTGAGGTAGATGTGCCGCTTTATTTTGGTGGCGTGACCTTTAAATCAGGCGAGTATGTCTATGCTGATAACAACGGCATTGTCCTGTCCAAAGAGCAACTGGTGGACTAATTCCGGTTATTGAAAATATACAAAAACAAGCTATACCGTGGAAGTCAGGCAGTTTAGATTGCTGCTTTCACGGTTTGAAAATAATAAAGAGGACAGACGATATGTTAGGCCATCAGATTAAAGTAGCACAGGCATTGGCATCCGCATTTCTGGAAGGTGGACGTGGTACCACTGGAACACCATTTCCGAATCAGCCTGAAAAGCCTCTCAAGCTTTATGAATATGAAGGATCGCCATTCTGTCGTCGTGTCCGTGAGGTCATGACTTTACTGAATCTCGATTATGAAGTGTATCCGTGCCCACGAGGCGGTAAACGCTTTCGTCCCGAAGTGAAACAGCAAGGTGGCAAACTTCAGTTTCCATTTTTAGTAGATGAAAATACCGGAGATAAGCTATACGAATCTCAGGATATTATTCATCACCTGTTTAAGCATTATGGCAAGACAGGTAAGACTCCAGCCAAATATTCAAATTATCCAAAAGTGCCGGTTGCTGCCATTGCAGGTACGATGGTGAATGGTCTACGTGGTGGCATGGCTAAACCGTTGTCGAAGAATAGCCCTGCGCCTGAACAGCTTCTTGAGCTGTGGGGCTTTGAAGCCAGTCCATATACCCGTATTGTCCGTGGCGTATTGTCTGAACTGGAAATCCCTTACATCTATCATAATGTGGCAAAAGAACGTTGGCAGGATCAAGGTCTGGCAAAACTGCGTTTAAAACCGGGGAAATATGAACCTTTACCGGGTGGTAAGCGTGAACAGGTCTTAAAAGTAATGGGAGATAATATTCAGGTTCCTTATCTGGTTGACCCAAATACCAATACAAAAATGTTTGAGTCCAAAGATATTGTGGAGTATTTGAAGCAGCAATATGGTCCTGAGAAGAAAAGCAAAAAATAAACTGCTCCTAATATTTGGAAGATAAAAAATTGCCATCTGAAAATAGATGGCATTTTTATGGTTTATAAATTTAAATTTTCCAAGAACAAGAACTCTGCTTTCAAAATTATTCATACTTAGAGCTACTCACAATAAAGTTAAAAAAACTCATGATTTTTCTTCTTTTTTTGTTTATATTTTAATTTCAATGGGGTGATAAGAATAACGATAAGGGGTGTGCTTATGACAGCACAAGACGCCGTGCTACCGGTACCTGTATTAATTGTTGAAGACGAATATGTCATTCAGTGCCGTTTAAAGAACATATTGAAGGATCTGGGGTATAGTGATGAGGTATTGCTATTCGCCAATAATGTCAGGGAAGCCGAATATCTTCTGCAGCAAGAACCGTTCTGTTTAGCACTGATTGATCTTGGATTGCCAGATGGAAATGGCATTTCCATTATTGAAAAAATACATGAGCTCGGTTCACAAACTTTGATACTCGTCGTATCCGCTTGGAGTATTCAGGACAGTCTGCTAAAAGCAATTAAAGCAGGAGCAACTGGTTATGTACTCAAGGAACGTGATGATACAGAAGTAAGTCTGGCAATTCGTAGTATTTTGCGTGGCGGCGCACCCATTGATCCTTTTATTGCACGGGAAATTCTCAAGCAGATTTCCAGTTCAGAGCCATCTTCCTCTTTGGAGCAGATCGTACTTGATCCTGAACAGGAAAGCTTGACTCAACGGGAAAAAGAAATTCTTTCATTGGTGGCACAGGGGCTCAGCAATCGTGAAATTGCTGATGAACTCTGCGTGTCACGTTATACCGTTGAAAGTCATATCAAGCATATTTACCGCAAACTCTCTGTTAGCAAGCGGACCAAAGCAGTCAGCACCGCCCGGCATTTAGGTATTCTTTAGTGCGAATGCTGTCTGTTAGCAAGATGTTTGGGCAAAGACTAAGGCTCTTCGCTCTATTAATGATAGGGAGCTGGCTGAGCCTATTCTCTTGCATCAGCTTGGCACAGAATAATTTTCAGATTAACGAGCTTTGTCAGGTGAACATTGAACAGCAACAAAAAGTTCAAGTCCCAAGTCATCTCGAAATTCCGGAGGCGGGCTGGCAACCTGTAACATTACCGGATAACTGGAAAAATAACTGGCCGAAATATAATGGGGGTGCCTGGTATAAAATTCGCTGGGGTTGGTCTTGTCAGGACAATATACGTCTCGCTGAACCCATTGTTTTTGGTATTGATTATCTGAACTCTGCTGGAGCTGTTTTCCTGAATGATGATCTGCTGTGGTCGGATCAAAACCTGCAAGAGCCTTTGTCTAAAAGCTGGAATGTACCACGTTACTGGATTTTGCCCATTGCGGGCTTGAAGCAGACAGACAATGAACTGCTGATTTATGTACGAGGCTATAGTTTCCAGGGTGCAGGGCTTGGCAGAATTGAATTTCACAACATCATGGCCAATGACCAGCATTACTCAAAAAAGATCTGGGATCGCCGTACGCTCTTTCAGATCAATATGATTCTATCCGGTACGATTGGAGTCATTAGCCTGATTATCTGGCTATTCCGACGTTCAGAAACCACTTTTGGCTGGCTGGCGTTGAGTTCATTATTGTGGATTCTGTTTATCTCCAATGTATTAACCACAGAGAATTTTCCTTTTCCCTCCAGTATATGGGCCGGTAAAGCCAATCTGATTTTCTTTATCCTCTATATGCACTGTTTTTGTCTGTATCTAATTCGGTTCTTGAAGCAGAAATTTCAGCGTTTGGAGCGGGGACTTATCGGGGTGACTGCTTTATTCAGTCTATTCATCATAGCCAGTTCTTTAGATCATTTAGAAGCAGTGCTAAGTGTTGCTTTTGTCTGCTATGTGCTGCTTTATATTAGTTGTGTCATCTATGTTAGCTACTGGGCAATTAAAACTCGAAATGGCGAATATCTGTTTCTGATGCTTTGTCTGTGGGGAATTTTGCTGTGTGTCATTATAGATCTGATTATTCTGGGGCGAACGGCGGTTAGTGAATTCTCACCTTTATCACCTTATACATCACCGATTATTATTCTGTTTGTTGTGCTAATTATGGGGACACGACTGAATCGTAATATTAAAAAAATCGAAAAATTTAATACGCAGCTGGAATCCAAAGTACGGCAAGTCAGTGCAGATCTAAATAAAAGCCTGAGTGATCAGCATAAGCTGGAACTGGATAATGTGCGTTTGCAGGAACGGATTAATCTGTCACATGAACTGCATGATGGACTAGGTGGCTCGATTGTGCGTTCCATGATTCTGGTGGATCAAAGTACCGAAAACATTTCCAATCGACAGTTTTTATCTATGCTGAAGCTGCTTAGGGATGACCTGCGTCAAATCATCGATAGCGGTTCTTCTATTGACAATAAAGTGCCTGAAACGCCAGTGATCTGGATTGCGCCAGTACGTTACCGATTTACTCAATTGCTGGAAGAAATAGATATCGCCGTAGAATGGTCATTTCCTAAAGTCTGGCAGCGTGAACCTACGGCTTTACAATGTCTGACCCTGATCCGTGTGGTAGAAGAAAGCTTGACCAATATTATCAAGCATAGTCAGGCCACAAAAGTGAGTGTGAGTATGGAATATACACAACCACATCAACTGACTTTAAAAATTCAGGACAATGGTATCGGTTTTAATCCGGAGATGGTGCAGAAAAATGGCATGAGCATTGGTATGCGCAGTATGAAAATGCGTATTGAACGCATGGGTGGAATGCTGGATATTCAGTCTGCGAAAGGCGATACTTGCGTACACGTGGTGATGGAACTCTATCAGCCTTAATCATCTCAAAATTATACATACATAAAAAAGAAGGATCATATGATCCTCTTTTTTTATAGACTTAAAATGACCGAGATATAAAAACTTACTCTTCTTCAGCCGGTGGCACTAGCATCAGTACAGAATCATTCAATAGCTCAGCAACATCCTCCAGTATATCTTCGTCAGCGAAATCTTCATCCAATAAGACACGCGCACCATCAGCAATCTGCTTCAGTTTTGAAGTAAATGCTTCAGAAATACAGATTCCCTCACCATTGGCCCAGAATAAGGTTTCACCATCTTCTTCTGTATAGAGTAAGCGTGAAGCGGGTTCAAGCATCAGGCTATAGCCCTGATCAAGTGCTTCTTCCAGATCACCTGTACCAATTTCTTCAGCTTCCGGAATATTCTCTTCATATTTTGGTTCTGACATCAGGCTCATGATGGCATCTTCAAGCACATTGGAGTTATGCAACTGCTCCATGATTTTGCCTTTCAGATATTCAAGTTCATTGCCTGTGACTTCACCCGCAGCACTGATATGATCGCGAATGATGTCAGTCAATGGATTGCGTAAGACTTCATTTTCCGAAAATTTATCGCCTACACGGTCCATCATGTCACTGACATTTGGCATACGGAAACCAAAAGAGAAAGTCAGACAGTCATCTTCTGCTAAGCCGTAATGAGACAGACCGGGTGGAATATACAGCAAATCACCGGGTGCAAGGACTTCATCAAAATTCACATCCATTTCTGGCAATAATTTTAATGGCTGCCCCGGTACAAGTTCGGTCTCAGCATCACACATTTGCCCCAGTTGCCAGCGGCGATGACCATAGCCTTGAACCAGAAAAACATCATAAAAGTCGAAATGTTGACCGACTGAACCGCCTTGAGGTGCATAAGACACCATGATGTCATCACGACGCCATTGAGGGATAAAGGCAAACTTTTTCCAGAGTTCAGACAGGTCGAAAGAATAGTGATCCACAGCCTGAACCAGTAAAGTCCAAAGCTTAGGCATCTTCTGGAAGTCAGCTTTTAATAAAGGAGATGTCTTGACCGACCACTGATTTGGATCACGATCTTTCTGCTTGATCAGACGTGCAGTGACATTTTCTTCAAGTGCTAGCTCCATCACATCATCAGGCTCTAGCAGGCCTGCGATTTCAGGCATGGCATTACGTACCAGCAGCGGTTTTTTTTGCCAGTATTCGGCAAGGAATTGTTCAGCGGTAATACCGCCTAAAACGTCTAGAGGTAGGGACATAAATAAAGCCTAAAATAAAGGAGATTAAGGAACTAAAATCTTTAGCTCACGAAGAATATTACATAGCTGAATCATTGGCATACCCATCAGGGTAGTTTGATCCTGACCGATCATGGTTTCAAACAGACTAATCCCAAGGCTTTCACATTTAAAACTACCGGCACAATGCAGCGGCTGTTCGATCTCTACATAACGCTCAATTTCCGCTTGAGACAGTTTGCGGAATTTGACTTTGTAATGTTCTACCAGCGTACGTTCAAAACCGGTAGATTTCTGCTGAACGCTGAGCGCTGTACTGAAATACACAATCTTGTCCGAATTGGCCTGCAGCTGGCGAATGGCCTTTTCTATTGTTAAAGGCTTACCCATAAAGATATCTGGTGCGCCTTCACGCCAGGCTACCTGATCAGAACCAATTACAATCGCATCAGGATGTAGCTCAGCGATATGACGAGCTTTTTCAAAAGCCAGGCGTTTGGCTAATTCATCCGCATGATTTTCACCTTGGGGTGATTCATCTATGTCCGGGACGACCGATACGTAATCAAGACGTAGACGGTTCATCAGTTCTTTACGGGTCTGGCTTGAAGAAGCCAAGATGATTTTTGCGGTATTCATTAGACAGCGTATTCTTCTAAAATATGGAGAGGAACGTAAGCAAGGACAGCTTTGTGACAGGCTTGCAGCTTGATCGGTGGCGCTTGTCCAGCTTCATAAGCTTCTACCCAGCGTGTAACGCAGATACACCAGAAATCACCAGGTTGCAGTCCAGGAAATCCCAGTTCTGGTAATGGTGTAATCAGGTCATTGCCCACTTTCTGGGAAAAATTCAGAAATTCAGAGGTCATCTGTGCACAGACAGTGTGCTGTCCCAGATCGGTAGGTGCGGTATGGCAAAAGCCATTACGGAAATACCCAGTAATGGGATCAAAACAACAGCTTGCCAAAGGCTCGCCCAGAACATTAAGACGGTTAAGATTAGGATCAGGATGTATCGACATAGGTACTGAATCTGGAAGAAGCTTTTTTCTATCATAACAAAACTTTGGCATTCATAATGTTTTCTGCAAAAGATGCTAACCTTTTTCTGCATAATCATTTAAAATCGCCTCGTTTTTAATATCTATAAAGAGAGCTCTACAATGAACTTTCAGCGTATGACTGACCTTGACCTGACGGGTAAACGTGTTCTGATCCGTGAAGATTTAAATGTACCGGTTAAAAATGGTGTAATCACTAGCGATGCGCGTCTACGTGCTGCATTACCAACAATTAAAGCTGCAGTAGAAAAGGGCGCGGCTGTCATGGTGTATTCACACCTTGGTCGTCCAGTTGAAGGTGAGCCGAAGGCTGAACAGTCTCTTGCGCCTGTAGCAGCTTATCTGACTGAAGCATTGGGTCAGGAAGTAAAACTTTTCACAGACTATCTGGACGGTGTTGAAGTTCAGCCGGGTCAAGTGGTTTTACTGGAAAACTGCCGTTTCAACGTGGGTGAAAAGAAAAACAATCCTGAACTTGCAGCAAAATATGCAGCACTTTGTGACGTATTCGTGATGGATGCATTTGGTACTGCACACCGTGCAGAAGCATCAACTGAAGGTGTCGCTCGTTTAGCTAAAGTAGCAGCAGCAGGTCCTTTATTGGCAGCTGAGCTAGATGCTCTTGGCCGTGCATTGAAAACGCCTGAAAAACCAATGGTTGCGATCGTTGCGGGTTCTAAAGTTTCTACCAAGCTTGATGTTTTGACTTCATTGTCTGATATCTGTGATCAATTGATCGTTGGTGGTGGTATCGCAAATACGTTCCTTGCAGCTGCTGGTTACAATGTAGGTAAATCACTGTGTGAAAATGACCTGATCGATACAGCGAAAGCGATTGCCGCAAAAGTTTCAGTTCCGCTTCCAACTGATGTTGTGGTTGCTGATGCCTCTGAAATCAACTTTGATGACTTCCTGGGTTCATTGGCTGCAGCGAAAGCGACTGTGAAGAAAGTTGAAGATGTTGCAGACAATGACATGATCCTTGACGTGGGTCCAGAAACTGCAAAAGCATTTGCTGAAATCCTGAAAACGTCTAAAACAATCCTTTGGAATGGTCCAGTCGGCGTATTCGAAGTAGATCAGTTCGGTGAAGGTACTAAAGCACTGTCTTTAGCAATTGCTGAATCTGAAGGCTTCTCGATTGCTGGTGGTGGCGATACTTTAGCTGCAATCGACAAATACGAAGTTGCTGACAAAATTGGCTACATCTCGACTGGTGGCGGTGCATTCCTTGAATTCGTTGAAGGCAAAACACTTCCTGCAGTTGCGGTATTGTTAGAGCGTGCTTAATCGCATGCCCTAATGTAAAAAGCTGGCTTGATGCCAGCTTTTTTTATTTTTATCGCTTATTTATTCCAGATCTGTTCATCAATGATTCATTAAAGTGCAATAAAGCTGTCATAAGATGCAGACAATAGAGTATGAAGATGAGATCTTTTGATGAAACAGCACCTCACTTTAGCTGCATTGCTGGCAGCATCTTTTATTTTTACTGCCTGTACCCAGCAGGAAAATACACCGGCAGAGAACGTAGAAAATACAACAGCTGTAAATGAAGAGAGCATTAGTCCGGAACAGCAAGCCGCAATTGATGCGATTGATAAACCGGTTCTGGATGAAAAAAATACAGATGTTCCGGCTGAAATTGCCAATGCACCTGCAGATGCCGCAACTGTAGATCAATCTGTATCAGGTGCTTCTGAGCCTATGACACCTTAACTCAGACTATGCAAGTAAAAATCCCTGCTTTTGCAGGGATTTTTTATAAAATATTGTATTTTTTGGCTGTATTGCAATAGTTGAACATGTAGAATATGGCCCATTACCTGGGAGGATATTATGGCTCTTATTTCGATGCGCCAGCTCTTGGATCACGCCGGCGAACATGCTTACGGCGTACCAGCGTTTAACGTAAACAACTTAGAACAAATGCGCGCAATCATGCTCGCAGCAGATGCAACGAATTCACCTGTGATCGTGCAGGCATCTGCAGGTGCTCGCAAATATGCAGGTGCACCATTCTTACGTCACCTTATCTTGGCTGCAGTTGAAGAATGGCCACATATTCCAGTGGTAATGCACCAGGATCATGGTACTAGCCCTGACGTATGTCAACGTTCAATCCAGTTAGGCTTTACTTCAGTTATGATGGACGGTTCACTGGGTGAAGATGGTAAAACACCAACTTCATACGAATACAACGTTGATGTGACTCGCCGTACTGTACAAATGGCACATGCATGTGGCGTTTCAGTAGAAGGTGAAATCGGCTGTCTGGGTAGCCTTGAAACAGGTATGGCAGGCGAAGAGGATGGTGTAGGCGCTGAAGGCGTACTTGACCATTCTCAACTGCTAACTTCAGTTGAAGAAGCTCGTCAATTCGTTGCAGATACCAATGTTGACGCATTAGCCATTGCTGTGGGTACTTCTCACGGTGCATACAAGTTTACTCGTCCACCTACAGGCGATATTCTTGCAATTGACCGCATTAAAGAAATTCATGAAGCACTGCCAAATACTCACCTTGTAATGCACGGTTCAAGCTCTGTGCCACAAGAATGGCTGGCTGTGATTAATCAGTATGGCGGCGACATCAAAGAAACTTATGGTGTTCCTGTTGAGCAACTGGTTGAAGCGATCAAACACGGTGTTCGTAAAATCAACATCGATACTGACTTGCGTTTAGCGTCTACAGGTGCAATGCGCCGTATGATGGCTGAAAAACCAAGCGAATTCGATCCACGTAAATTCTTCAGCGCAACTGTAGATGCAATGAAGCAAATCTGTATCGACCGTTATGAAGCATTTGGTACTGCAGGTAATGCAGACAAGATTCGCCCAATCTCTTTAGAGAAAATGGTTGAGCGTTATAAATAATTCCTTGTGAATAATTTATAAGAAGAGCCCACAGCGAATGTGGGCTTTTTTATATTTAAATAAAGATGAAGAATAAGAGCAGCATATGGAACTGATTTTTATTGCAGCATTATGTAGTGTTGCAGTCTCGATACTCTTAAAAATTGCTAAAAATAGAGGCTTGAGCCCCATCCACATGATTAGCTGGAATTATGTTACAGCCAGCGTATTGTGTTTTTTCTGGTTCAAGCCAGACATCCAGCATATTTCCATGAGTCAGACTCCATGGCTACTGATTCTGGCGCTTGGCGTTTTATTGCCGAGCGTATTTCTATTTCTGGCCAAGTCATTACAGACAGCAGGAATCTTAAAAACTGAAATTGCCCAGCGATTATCGGTTGTACTATCACTGGCCGCTGCTTATTTCATTTTTCAGGAACAATTTAACCAGCTCAAGATGCTGGGTATTGTCTTAGGCATAAGTTCCGTACTGTGCATTCTATTCTCACACCGTCAGGCATCAGAAAGCTCCAGGCAGGGAATGTTTTTTCTGGGTCTGGTGTGGTTTGGTTATGCACTGATTGATGTCTTGTTGAAATATACCACCAGCCTTGGTCTACAATTTGCTGTGGCACTGAACTTGATGTTTATCTGCGCCATGATTCTGTCGATGATCTATCTGCTGCTGCAATATCGTCATCTGGGTTCTGGCAAGGATATTGGTTTCGGTCTGTTATTGGGTGCGTTGAACTTTGCCAATATTGCTTTTTACGTCAAAGCACACATGATGCTCAAAGATACGCCAGCGATTGTATTTGCGGGCATGAATATTCTGGTGGTGATTTTTGGTGTGATTGCAGGATTGTTCATCTTTAAAGAACGACTCAAACCTGCAAGTGTGATCGGGTTGATTCTAGGTGTGATTAGTGTTGTTTGCCTAGCATATGCAATGTCTGTTTAACATAGGAAGATGCAAATTCAAGCGGATAACGTAACAGGTCTTCTTTTTCAGCCCGTCCAAGCAATAAGCCTGCCTGTTTGCAGTCTGGACAATGCGGATAACGATGCTGGGCATTAGCATAGTGATGTAAATAGATCTTATCGCAGTGTTTGCATTCGAATTTTAAAGAGCTGGATGGTAAAACAGACATGGGTACCTCTAATTGTTATTCTAGTTGGATGTTTGGAGAATAAAGCAAAAATTAGGCCCGAATTGACAAGAAAAGGGGCACTAGACCCCTTTTATACCATAAAATGCTTACAGTTTGGTGAAAATATCTTCAGCTTGCAGACGAGATTTAGGCAATTTGGCATTGAAATCATTTTCACTGCGATAACCTAAAGTAAGCAGTACTGATGGAATCAGGCCTTGTTCAGCTAACTGTAATTCCTCACTCAGAATGTCTTCATCAAAACCACCGATCGGTGTGGCATCAATACCTTCACTTCCTGCAGCCAGTAAGATCTGTCCCAATGCAATAAAGGTCTGGTTTTCTGCCCAGCGCTGAATATCGCCTTTTTCATTACGATAATAATGTACATAGCCGGTACGGGTATTCTTTTGACCTTCTTTGGCGCTCTCATCTTTAAAACGACCACTGAGATCATCACGATTTAACAGATTGTCCAGATGTAACTCGTCAATATCGGCTTTGGTACAAAATAAAATGGTATGTGAAGAGTCCAGCACTTTGGGAGCATTGTAGGCATAAGTTCCAACTAGTGCTTTGGCAATACGCTGTTTAGCGGCATCATTGTCGGCAATAAAAAAATGCCAGGGCTGAATGTTAATCGAAGATGGCGTCAGGCGTAAGATTTCTAATAAACGTTCAAATTGTTCTGCTGGAACCTTCTTGTTAGGGTCATAAGCTTTAGTGGTATAACGGGTTTGAGCGATCTTGAGTAAATCCATTGATGGACTCCAATCTTTTGATAAGGCGTTTAGAAATATGCTTTAGGCATCTAGATTTTTCTGATCAAAAGATTATTACAATAAAAACATCATCGGCAAAGTTTATATTTATATAATCTTGAGTGAAATTTTATGAAAAACTAAGAGTTAAATCAGATAAAAAGCAAGCTTTTGTATATTGGCAGTTTCTGGTAACAGGAGTTTAATAAGGACTTCAGGCAATAGCATGCAAGATAGGTGGGCCGATGCAATATACCAATTACTTTAAACGTAAATTAAAGACGCAGCAGCAAATTGGCTTGTGGGTCGGACTGGCTGACGCGTATGGAACAGAAATTGCGGCAAATGCAGGCTATGACTGGCTCTTGATTGATGGCGAGCATGCCCCAAGCGATTTAAGAACAACGCTCTCTCAATTACAGAGTATCGCTGCTTATCCATCTCAAGCTGTAGTACGCCCACCAATCGGCAGTGTACAACTGATCAAGCAGTTACTGGATATTGGCGCACAGACCTTATTGATTCCTATGGTAGAAACTGTGGAGCAGGCCGAATTAATGGTCAAAGCAGTCCGTTATCCACCGGAAGGAATTCGTGGTGTGGGTGCTGCGCTGGCACGTGCGACACGCTGGAACAGTATCCCGAATTATTATCAGACTGCTCATGAAAATATCTGTTTGTTAATTCAGATTGAATCGGTGACAGGTCTGGAAAATCTGGATGAAATCCTCAAGATTGAGGGGATTGATGGTGTATTTATTGGGGCGGTAGATCTTTCAGCGACTATGGGTTATCAGGGGAATCCGAACCATCCTGAAGTACAAAAAGCAGTAGTAGACGCTATTCAGCGGATTCGTGCATCAGGTAAGGCTGCTGGGATTTTATCGACGCAGCATGAAGCTACCCAGAAATATTTGGACATTGGAACTGAGTTCGTTGCAGTAGGGGTTGATACCAGTGTTCTGATGAATTCGCTTCGTGAACTTTTGGCGAAATATAAACCTGATGCTGAAGTCATCAAGTCAGAAGGCGGTTATTGATTATAAAAATATCAGAGAGTCGTAAATTGTGGTTTCTCAATATTGATTACTTACATAGAAGATATTTTATAAAAGCTCTGATTTGTCAGAGCTTTTTTATTTACTTTAGCTATAGTAGTTTAAAAAATAAGATGGGTGGGATTGTAAAATGAAACCAGAAGAAATTGATATATTTTTTGAGCAGCAAAAACAGATCCATGAGCAAAAAAACAACAACGTTATCATTTAGGGCAACGTATCTTATTCGTCTTTAATGCTGACTTATACATTGCTTAGTGGATATCTGGCAGTTTTAAACTTTCTTGATTCAGGTGATTTGATCTCTGGCTTTAGTATCATGATGTTGATCGGTTTGTTTTATATGTTGAAATACTTCTTTACTGGACATTCAGATAGGCGAAAAAGCATCTGAAAAATACTACTCTTGACATATGTCATTACAATGTAATTTTGCTATTTGGTCAAAAAAGAGTTATAAGATAATTACTTTAAAGCGAATACTGTTTTCGCTGGTTTATTTTTAGCTGATTGTGATACACGAAAGACAGGTTTTCCTGTTAAAAAAACTCTAGCAAACCCAGAAATAAGATTTATTTTTAGTCTATAGCTCTCCTTGTTTAATCACAAAAAGCTCATATTATGAGTGAATATTTTGAAAAATTTAAATACATGGTCTATCGCGACCGCCATTAATGGTTGTGAAATTCAAGTCAAAGTTGTACCAATGCAACGTCAGCAAAATACCATCAATGGTATGATTATGGTCAATGTGGGCAAGATGATTGAACTTGAAAATGGTGAACAATATCCATTTAATCTGGATGGTAAAAGTTTCTATACTGGTTTTAACCAGTTATACCGTTTAAGTTAAATAAAATATAAAAAGCAACTGCTCGCAGTTGCTTTTTTTATGGGTAATACCAGATTTTTAGCTGAATGTTATGAATATCAATATCCGAGCTGCCCAGCTCTAAAATCTCAGCATAATCAGCTTTCCAATCTCCTAAAACAACTCTTTTTTTACCATTTACATCATGGATTGCAGCGCGGTGAGTATGTCCATGAATCAGCACATCTGCTTCTTTGAGTGCTGCTTCTACCGCAGATGGGTTTACATCCATAACCTCATAGCTTTTCAATTGCTGTGCTTCATGGCTTTTCTTGCGGAAACCGTTGGCGAGTCTGGCTCGAAAGCTAAGAGGCATTTTTCTTAAAAAACCTAACATCCAGGGATGACGGATGATTTTTCTGAAACGTTGATAGGACACATCATCGGTACAGAGTGCATCGCCATGTTCGATCCGGTATCGGATCGAACCGATATTTAAACTGGTCATTTCAGGTAAAAGCTGTCCGGAAAATTGATCCAGAAAATCTTGGCCTAAGGCAAAGTCACGGTTACCGATGAGAAAATAGATTTGATTGCCGGCCTGGTTAAACTGTTTTAAAGCACTGACGATTTCATCCAGCCAGGGAGCAGTGTAGTCATCTCCAATCCAGGCATTGAACCAGTCGCCCAAAATATACAGTTGGGTATTTTTATGCTGATAAGCTGCTAATAAATCTAAAAACCCCCGAACGAGTCGAGGGTGATCAGGTGACAAATGTAAATCTGAGATAAACAGATAGGTCACGAATCTTTTCCTTATTTTTTAATCCCTCCCGACCTCCCTTTCTTGCGTTTCGTTTTAAAAGCAGTGCTTTAAAACTTACTCAGGGAGGAGAAAAACCATCTTTAAAAATGGTGGTTCCCTCCTTTATTAAAGGAGGATTAGGGAGGATTTAAAATTACTCAGAAATGATTTTTGCAGATTCGATCACAACGTTCTCTAGAGGAACGTCAGCGTGGTAGCCACGGTTGCCAGTGCGAACACCTTTGATTGCATCAACAACATCCATGCCTTCAACTACTTTACCAAATACGGCATAACCCCAACCTTGTGCAGTTTTGCCAGTATGGTTAAGGAAAGAGTTGTTTTTCACGTTAATGAAGAATTGAGCAGAAGCAGAGTGAGGTGCTTGAGTACGTGCCATTGCAATGGTGCCTACATCGTTGCTTAAACCGTTGTCAGCTTCGTTTTCAATCGCATCACGTGTTGCTTTTTCTTTGAAGTTTTCATCCATGCCGCCGCCCTGGATCATGAAACCATCAATAACGCGGTGGAAAATTACGCCGTCATAAAAACCGTCACGTACATATTGCAAGAAGTTAGCTACTGTTTTAGGTGCTTTTTCAGCGTTTAATTCAAGAACAATACGACCTTTATTGGTGTTTAATTCGACTTGAGGAAAACTCATTGTGTAATCTCCTAATCATGGACTAATGCCATGGTTTTTTCTGAATGAAGGAAGCATAAGCAAACTACAATCGACAAGGCAAGCAAAAACATAATTTTCTTTGTTAAAAACATAAAAATCGTATCTTATTTATGCATTGATTTACAAAGTCATTTCTTCGAGATCATGCGTCTTCATAAAGCTTGTCTGACCCTAAGAGCATGCACTGATCTGCTGGCTCAGTCAAAAGCGGATATTTTACGATTTGGTAAGCTATTGTATTTTCCAATTTGAAAATGAACGAATTGAAATCAAATACCTAAGTTAACGGTTGAGAGATCATTCACCTATAGTTAAACTAAAGAACCTTTATTTAGTGAATACAGTTAGACCGCGTGAGCTACTGCATATTCATTAATCCCTTTTTAACTTTAGAAGTGAATGATTAATCATGAAGCCAAATGATGTTGTGACGTCTCTGCCCGACAACCCGACCCAAAATAAGAATGCAGTCGATTCAGTGCAGCAGCAGGAACAACAACCAGGCTTAGACTTTGTACGTCAGGTGATTACTGACGATCTAGCAGCTGGTCGTACCCAGCAAGTGGTCACCCGTTTCCCGCCTGAACCAAATGGTTATTTGCATATTGGTCATGTAAAAGCGATCTGCCTGAACTTTGGTATTGCTGAAGAATTTGGTGGCCTGTGCAACCTGCGTTTTGATGATACCAACCCCGATGCAGAAGAGCAGGAATATGTGGATGGTATTGCCAATGATGTGAAATGGCTGGGCTTCCAGTGGAATGGTGAACCACGCTATGCATCAAGCTATTTTGATCAGTTATATGCATGGGCAATTCAACTGATTGAACAGGGCGATGCCTATGTGGATCTGCAAACTCCGGAAGAGATCAAGCTAAACCGCGGTAACTTTGTAGAGCCAGGTAAAAACTCGCCACAACGCGATGCGACTGTGGAAGAAAACCTTGAGCGTTTCGAGAAAATGCGTACTGGTGAATATGCTGAAGGCGAAGCGGTATTGCGTGCCAAGATAGATATGAACTCACCAAATGTGCATATGCGTGATCCAATCCTGTATCGTATTCTGCATTCTGCGCATCACCAAACTGGCGATAAATGGAAAATTTATCCAATGTACGACTATGCGCATCCATTATCAGATGCGATTGAAGGCATTACGCATTCACTTTGTACACTGGAATTCCAGGATCACCGTCCATTCTACGACTGGGTGGTGGAAAAAGTTAAATCGCCATCAGTTCCACGTCAATACGAATCTAGCCGTCTGAATGTTGATTACACCATCACTTCTAAACGTAAGCTGCGTAAGCTGGTTGAAGGCGGTTATGTCAATGGGTGGGATGATCCACGTATGCCGACAGTTGTCGGTATGCGCCGTCGCGGTTTCACGCCTGAAGGTCTACGTGATTTCTGTAAGCGTGTAGGTGTGTCTAAAGTCGATGGCAGTATCGTTGATGTAGCAATGCTTGAATATTGCATCCGTCAATCTTTAGAAAATACTGCAGCTCGCGGTATGGCAGTATTGAATCCACTGAAAGTGACTTTAACCAATTTGCCAGCGGATATGGATCTGACTCATTCACGTCATCCAAACGTAGATATGGGCGAACGTATTATTCCGCTCACTTCAGAAATCTATATCGACCATAAAGACTTTGAAGAAGAGCCACCTAAAGGCTTCAAACGCCTAATCCCGGGTGGTGAAGTGCGTCTTCGTCATGCTTATGTCATCAAATGTGATGAAGTGATTAAAGATGCGAACGGTGAAGTGGTTGAATTGAAATGCTCAATCGATCCTGAAACTTTAGGTAAAAATCCTGAAGGCCGTAAAGTAAAAGGTGTAGTTCACTGGGTATCTGCAACCAAAGGTATTCCTGCCGAAGTTCGCATTTACGATCGTCTGTTCACTGAATCTGATCCAGAAACTGGGGATGACTTCCTGGCGAATCTGAACCCTGAATCATTGAAAGTGGTTCAAGCAGTTATTGAGCCTGCGCTGGCTGAGGCAAAACCGGAAGATCGTTTCCAGTTTGAACGTGAAGGCTATTTCGTAGCGGATCAATATGATCATACCAGCGACAAACCAGTGTTCAACCGTATTCTAGATTTGAAAGACAGCTTTAAACCTGGCAAATAATTTAAGCGAAATCCCTAAAAAGCCCAACTCCGGTTGGGCTTTTTCAATCGTGGCAGGAAAGAATGAATGATTGTTCGTGATAAAAGTAATAGCTTTAGTCTGCTGTTTGCATGGCATGGCACAATTTTGCCTAAAGTTCTGCCTGCCTTGGGGCTGGTAATTTTTCTTTCAGGCTTGCTGGTCTATCTGCGTCAGGCGCATTTTTTTAGCTTTCCTGCAGTGCCGGCCATAGGCTTTACCATCTTCGGGGTGATTCTGTCGATTTTTCTCAGCTTTCGTAACACCGCCTGTTATGACCGTTGGTGGGAAGGGCGCAAGCTGTGGGGAGCGCTGATTGCTACGACACGTCATTTATGCCGTGATAGCTATGTCCTTGATGATCAGTCACGTGAAATCCTGTTGTATCGAATGATGCTGTTTACTCATTTATTACGTGACCGTTTGAGACAGAAGCAGCAAAGTATTCAGCATTACCAAGCCCACACTAATTTTGAAGTTGCTGCATTTGATCAATTGCCCACGCATATCAATGCATCACAATGGGTACTGGAACAAATCCAGAAAGATTTGGTTCTGCTCTATAAACAAGGCAAGATTACAGACATTATTTATAACAATCTGAATCAGCATACAGTGGCTTTAGGCGATATACAGGCGGGTTGTGACCGGATCCTGTCGACGCCGTTACCATTTTCCTATTCGGTGCTGTTGCATCGTGCTGTTTATTCTTTCTGTTTTATCCTGCCATTTAGTCTGGAAGCCAGTCTTGGTTTATGGACTCCGATTCTAGTCGGCCTGATTGCCTATATGCTGTTAGGGTTAGATGAACTGAGTGCGGAACTGGAAGAGCCTTTTGGATTTCAGGATAATGATCTGCCTTTAGACTCTATTGTAAGATTGATCGAACGTGAAACCCTGAGTTCTTTAGGACAAGAATTACCTGAAGCGATTAAAGCTAAAAAAGCTTATTTAACTTAGGTTTAAACTGATTTTATTGAAAAGCTAATCATTAAATAAATTAAATGAAAATCATCTTATTTTTAAATTATTTTTGAGTGGCTGGCTTAAAAATTTTAAAAGCAAGAAACTATGACCCTAGCGATGTTTTAAATGATTGCCAAGATCTGGGCTATTGTTTTTAACCTGCTCATGTAGCTCACGATATTGCTCTAAACGTTGTTTGGCCTTGTCACGTAGCTTTTTCTTGATATAGAGAGCTAGAGCGAAACAGGTGGTCGTCAAGGTCAGGAAAAGGCTATTCATAAAGCTCATCATGGAGCTGATATAACCGATCGTCGTCAGGCGATTCATCATCTGAATGACTTGTGGGCTGCTTTCTACACCAGTGATTGCCCAGGTACAGAGATGTTCACAATTATTGATAATCAGGTGATAGTTATTTTCATGCATTCTGGAACGCATACGACGAACCACTTTACGGCCTTTGTATTTTGCTGAGGCATAATACTGGATCTGAATCGGTTTGCCATTGCTGAATTTCTCAATTGAGGTGATTTCAATTGGATGCTTTTTAAATAAATGTGCAAAACCGGAATAGTGGATGACACGACCACGCCCGGCATAAATCCCGTGATGAGTATAACCGAAATGTTTAACCATAAGATGCGCACCTATGGGAAACCGTTTAGTTCGCTGCATGTAAAGATTAAGCCATTTAATAACAAGTGTATTTTAAACAGCAAGTGTACTGTTTTTTTGTGAATTAATCGATGTTTTAGAACTTAATTCTATCCAGAATTCGTTGTCTAGACAGTCATCCTTAAATTTCTCGAACCTTATAAATGCTGTATGTGAACTGATTGGATAGATCTAAAATTATAATGTTTAAATAGCCTAAGTAAATATGAAAAGTCATTTATCTGCATATTTGAAAAGAAATAAAGATATAGACACTTAGGTTTAGATAGAAGGAGTAGGTTCCACCTGATTAAAAGCAAAGAAGGGTAGGCAAAAATCCAAATGATAGATATAAAAAAAGCATTTGCGTATGCAAATGCTTTTTATCAAGACCTAAGCTGCTTATTGCAGCGGCAGGTGCTGAAGTTCATTGAGTTCTTTACGGCTGTAACCGCGAGAAGCTAGAACTTTTTTGATTCCGATAATGATATCTTCATCAGTTGCTTTAGACAGTGCTTCAAGGAGCTGTTCATTTGTCTTGCAAGAGCAATCATTTTCAACACAAGCAATCTGGTTCTTGTGTTCATTTTGTTGTTCATCTGAAAACAACTTCTGCCAGAAACTCATAGAGCCTTCATACACAACCTAACATAGGGTGAAATATATCCAATTTAATAAATAAAGCAATAGGACCTATGTGATAAAAGCAGCAGTCAGTATTTCAAATTTTCGATTGGAGATAAGATTTTGAACGATATTATTTGATTGAAACAAGATAATTCATGCATAAGTTACTAATTTTATGTATAAAAATGGAGCTAACAAAAGCTCCATTTATGTAACAAAAAAATAAATTGAAACAATATTTTTAGCGTTTTTCCAGCAGTACGCCTGACTCTACATGGTGGGTATAAGGAAACTGATCGAACAAGGCAAACTTGGTAATTTTATGGGTTTGGGACAATTGTTTCAGATTGTCGTGTAATGTGTCCGGATTGCAAGAAATGTAGATGATTCGTTCAAAGCGCTGTAGCAGTTTCAGTGTTTCATCATCGATCCCTGCACGTGGGGGATCGACGAATACCGTATCGAAGTCATAAGTTGACAGGTCAATATTGGCTTCTTGCAGACGGCGGAAAGTACGTTCACCATTAAAAGCTTGCGTAAATTCTTCAGCAGATAGACGTGCTACCTGAATATTGTCGATACCGTTCTGCTCGATATTCCATTCAGCCGCATACACAGATGACTTGGCCAATTCAGTTGCCAATGCACGACGGAAACGGGTAGACAATGGCAGGGTAAAGTTACCATTGCCACAATACAGCTCTAACAGATCTTTGTCAGATTGCTGCGCGGCATTACATGCCCATTCCAGCATTTTCTGGCAGACTTGCGCATTCGGCTGGGTGAAGCTGCTTTCGATCTGTTTGTACTGATATTTACGGTCAAATACAGTGAGTTCTTCTACGACAAACTCATCGCTCAAGACAAATTTCTGGCCACGGCTACGACCAATCAGCTTGATCTTCAATTTTTCAGCCAGTGCTTTAGCTGCAGGTTCCCAGCTTTCATCCAGTTTACGGTGATAGATCAGGGAAACCAGTACTTCACCTTTTAGTGTTGCTAGAAAGTGGACTTCAAATAGGCGGTGGCCTAGAGTTGCATCGGCTTTGAAGGCTTCTAGCAATTGCGGCATTAAGTCATTAATACTGCGGTCAGCCACAGGGAATTCATCAATACGGATCACTTTCTTGTTATTGTTCTGATCACGTTCAAACATGGCATAGAACAGGTCATCTTCAGTATGCCAGATCCGGAATTCAGCACGCATGCGATAGTACTGTTCAGGCGACTCAAATACTTCAAGGGCAGGTGGTTGATATTCGGCAAATTGCACGCTAATGCGTTCAACTTTGACATCCAGTTGTTGCTGATAAGATGAGGTCATATGCAGTAAAAAATCGCAAATATTTTGAAAGCCAAGATGGTAGCAAAAATTTGCTGTTCTGCCTAAGGCTATTCAGGGAAACAGGCTGGAAAAGCTGTTAAAAAAAGGCCAAATCTTCAAAGGGGAGAGATTTGACCATAAGAGGAAAGGGATTAAAATAATTTAAGTACTAAAGCTGTTTATAGGCCTGACATGGTCATGAGACTAGCATTACCACCTGCAGCTGCGGTATTGATACTGATTGCATGTTCAATCACGAAACGCTCCACTGGAATCTCATAATTTCCAGAGCTTAAATGCGTGATACCTACAATAGCTCCTTGTCGTCTTGTAATACGTTGCTGCAAATCCATCAATGCAGTGGTCTCGCCATGATGCAGTACAGCCTCAAAATCACCTGATTCAATATCTTTGATAACTTTAATAGCTTTCACCACACTCGCGGGCATGCTTTGCAGATACTTGAGTATAAAAGTATTGTCTGCGAGTACGGCCGGGCGGCTACCAACCGATAAGATCGCCAAGATTTGCTGAATCTGATCCATATCATTTTCTGCTAGAGAGAGCACACTCTCACGCGGCAAGATCATGTACTGGTTTTCTTCACCCGTTGGACCTTGCAGGCTAAAGCTATGTCCCGTTGCAATCTGAGCAGGAGCTTGCAAAGAAACCCGTGGAAAAGTCTTGCTTACCCAATCCTTAAAATCTTGCGACACCGGATTTTTAAGTAGTGCCTGAGCAGACTGCATCGCATAAGGCTGAGCCAGTTTCTTCTCAGACACCTGATGCATTAAACGGTAGATATAAAGTGGACCACCGGCTTTCGGACCAGTCCCAGACAGACCTTCACCACCAAAGGGCTGTACACCCACCACAGCACCGACAATATTTCGGTTGATATACAAGTTCCCGACATGTGCTTTTGAAATTACAGTCTGCATGGTTTCATCGATCCGGGTATGTAGGCCCATAGTCAGGCCATATCCTTTGCTGTTGATCTGATCTAGTAGTTGTGGCAGCTCGCCGGCTTTATAGCTAATCAGATGTAGTACTGGACCAAAGATTTCACGCTCAAGATCATTTAAATTCGGCAGTTCAATCAAGGTCGGTGGAATAAAAGTCCCTTGAGCCAGATCAGAAGCATCTTGATTAAACATCAGCTGATGAACTTGATGACCTTTACTGCGCATCTGATCAATATGTTTCTGGATATTCTGCTGTGCTTCGGCATCAATCACTGGACCAATATCGGTTTTGAGTAGAACCGGATTGCCGACACGTAGCTGTTGCATGGCTCCTTGTAGCATCTTACGCACAGTATCCAGATTGTCTTCCTGCACACAGAGTACACGCAGGGCAGAACAGCGCTGACCAGCACTATCAAAAGCTGAGTTAACTACATCCAGCACAACCTGTTCGGTGAGCGCTGATGAATCTACGATCATGGCATTCTGACCACCAGTTTCGGCAATTAAAGTGACGCTTTCGCCAAACTGATTCAGTCGTTCTGCTACGGTCTTCTGTAGAATTTTTGCTACTTCAGTAGAACCGGTAAACATGATGCCTTGGATGCGTGAATCTTGGCTGAGTTGAGCTCCAATGGTTTCACCACGACCCGGTAATAATTGCAGTACATCTTGTGGAATACCCGCTTCCCAGAGAATCTGCACAGCTTGAGCGGCAATCAACGGAGTCTGTTCAGCAGGTTTTGCGATGACTGTATTGCCAGCAACCAATGCCGCCGAAATCTGTCCGGTAAAGATCGCTAACGGGAAGTTCCAAGGACTAATGCAGAGTACAGTTCCTAAAGGCTGAATATGTACATCATTAGACAGGTCCAGCATCTGGCCAGCATAATAGCGCAGGAAGTCAATTGCTTCGCGAACTTCCGCAATCGCATTGGCATAAGTTTTACCGGCTTCACGAGACAGAAGGACCATCAGTGGTAACAGACGTTCCTGCATCAGGTCAGCGGCTTTATTGAGACAGGCAGCACGTTCATTCTTTGGCAAGTTGCTCCAGAAACTTTGTGCATTTACGGCCTGAGTCAGGGCTATTTCAGCCTGTTCAGTCGTTGCTTCATATACAGTACCCACCACATCTTGATGCTGGGCTGGGTTGATAATCTGTACAGGATGACTGTTAATTTCTGAGAAAGCAGTACCCATTGCAGCAGCCTGGAATTGGCTATTCGCCAAGTCAGTTGCAACTTCATTTAAGGCTTGCAGGTCTGCGTCACTGGCCAGATCCAAACCGGACGAATTTGGACGCAGAGCACCGTATAAATCTTTTGGATAAGGAATCTGCGGGTGTTTGGCACCTAAGGCATTTTCTTGTTGAGCTGCTTTTAAAATGGTTTGACGCGGATTCTCAATTAGGTCTTCGACTTTTAAACTCTTGTCAGCAATGCGATTGACGAAAGAGGTATTCGCGCCATTTTCTAGCAAGCGACGAACCAGATAGGCCAGTAGGGTTTCATGGTTACCGACCGGCGCATAGATCCGGCATGGAATACCAAGTTTACCAGCCGCTTTATCACCTACCACATTTTCATATAGCGGTTCACCCATGCCATGCAGACATTGGAATTCGTATTGACCGGCATAATAGCGGTCTGGATTAGCGAGCTGATAAATCGTGGCAACAGTCTGCGCATTATGTGTCGCAAATTGTGGGTAAATATAGTCCGGTTCTGCCAGTAGTTTACGTGCGCAGGCAATATAGGATAGGTCAGTATGCACTTTACGGGTAAATACCGGATAATCAGACATACCTTCGATCTGGGCTTTCTTGATCTCGCTATCCCAATACGCACCTTTCACCAGACGAATCATCAGGCGTTTCTGGCTGCGTTTAGCCAGATCAATGATGTAATCCACGACATAGAAGCAGCGTTTCTGGTAGGCCTGAATCACAAAACCAATGCCTTTCCAGTTATCGAGTTCAGGTTCAAAACACAAGCGTTCTAAAAGCTCTAAGGAAATTTCCAGACGCTCAGTTTCTTCGGCATCAATATTCAGGCCGATATTATAGTTTTTCGCCAGAACTGCCAGATTCAGTACCTTGCTATACAGTTCATCATTCACACGATCCATTTGTGAACGTTGATAACGTGGATGCAGTGCAGACAGTTTGATGGAAATACCGGGACCGTTATAAACATCCTTATCTGTTGATGCCTTGCCGATAGCATGAATGGCGTCTTGATAGTCCTGATAATAACGCTCCGCATCTGGATCGGTCAGCGCTGCTTCACCAAGCATGTCATAAGAATATTGGAAACCTTTATCTTCTAGTCGTTCTGCATTTTTCAGGGCTTCATCAATGGTTTCGCCAGTGACAAACTGCTCACCCATCATGCGCATTGCGACGTCCACCGCTTTACGGATGATGCCACGGCCACTACGTGCTAAAAGACCGGTTAATAAACTCGACAGGCTTTTCTGCTGTGGAGTTTCCATCAGCTTTCCAGTGAGCATTAACCCCCAAGCCGCAGCATTCACAAACATCAGCTGGCTTTGACCAAGATGTTCTTTCCAGTTGCCCTGATTGATTTTGTCGCGGATCAGTAAGTCACGGGTTGCTGTATCTGGAATACGTAGTAAGGCTTCTGCCAGACACATCAAGGCAATCCCTTCCTGAGAAGAGAGCGAAAATTCCTGAAGCAGTCCTTGTACGATACCGGCTTTACCGCCTGAGCCTTTACGCTCGCGCAGGGAATGTGCCAGATCAAAAGCCAGGCACTGAATTTTATCTGTCAGTTCTGAAGAAATTTCACTATGTTCCAGCAGCGTTTCCATGCACTCGGACTCGGCACGTCGCCATGCGGTATTGATGCGCTGTTCATATTGGTTTTTATCCTTAAATTCAGCAATGTAATTCGATTGCTTCACTGCATTCGAGTGCGAATTCGGGCGTATTGTGGTGGACATAGTGACTTCCTGTACTGCGTCAATCGGTTCTTTGAGTTGAATGAGTTTTAATCTATAATCCCAAAATAATTGACGAATATCTCACTATAGTTTGTATCATTTTTAGAGAATAATTCTAATGAATAGCCCATATTTAAGCCTTGACCGAATAGATATTCGCATCCTTGATTTGCTGCAGTCTGAATCGAAAATTTCCAATATTAAACTGGCAGAGATGGTGAATCTTTCACCAACTGCGGTACTGGCGCGTGTACAAAAACTGACTAAGGAGGGATTTATTCTCGGTTATGAAGCGCGACTTAATCCAATTATGCTGAATAACGGTTTTGTGGTCTTTGTCGAAATTCTGCTGGATAAAACCACACCGAATGTGTTGGAAGAATTTTCCGAGGCGGTACAGCATATTCCCGATATCGTGGAATGTCATATGATTAGTGGCGGTTTTGATTTTGTGGTGAAAATCCGCTGTGCCAATATGGATGAATTCCGAAAAATCTCCGGTGATATTTTGTGGCAATTACCGGGGGTAAAAGAAACCCGTAGTTATCCAGTAATGGAAGTGATCAAGGAAACCCAGCAGATCAAGCTGAAAATGCCGGCTAAAGCTAAGGTATAAATTCAGACAAAACAAAAGGGACACGAAGTCCCTTTTTAATTTGAAATAGAAAGATTATTTATTCATTTCAGCCATTTCTTTCTGATATTCGGCTTTTGCCAGTTCAAAACGATTGACGACATCGTGGTTTGGCGCTTTATCCAATAGGCTCACAATCACGATACTTAGCGCTGCCAGAATAAAGCCCGGGATGATCTCGTACAGACTAGTATCACCCATATAATTTTTCCAGGCAATTACAGTCACGGCGCCCATCACCATTCCGACAATCGCGCCGTTGAGGGTCATACGTTTCCAGAACAGTGAGAAAATGATCAAAGGACCAAAGGCAGCGCCAAAGCCAGCCCAGGCATAAGCCACCAGACCCAGAACTTTACTGTTTGGATTGATGGCCAATGAAATTGCAATCAAGGCAATCACAATCACCATGCCACGACCGACCCAGATCAGTTCTTTTTGCGAAGCATTTTTACGTAGGAAACCCTTATATAAATCTTCAGTCAGGGTAGTCGAGCAGACCAGTAACTGGCAGCTCAATGTACTCATAATCGCAGCCAGAATTGCCGCTAATATGATGCCTGCAATCCAAGGGTTAAACAGGATTTTGGTCAATTCCATAAACACGGTTTCAGGATTCTGGTTGACGATTGCAGCAGCAGGAAGGTCAGGATTTGCTGCAAAATAAGCAATCCCGATATAGCCCGCCGACATTGCACCCACCAGACACAGAATCATCCAGGTCATGCCGATCCGGCGTGCAGTAGGAATAGTTTTGACCGAATCTGCCGCCATAAAGCGCACCAGAATATGTGGCTGACCAAAATAGCCTAAGCCCCAAGCCAAGCTAGAAATAATCGCGACAAAACTTAGGCCTTCCAGCATATTGGATGCATGTGGACGGGCAGTTTCCAGTAGGGTGCCCACCTGTTGAGCGTTATCACCCAATGCCAGATAGGTAATGATGGGTGTAATAAGCAACGCAAAGATCATTAAGCCAGCCTGAAAGGTATCGGTCCAACTGATTGCCAGGAAGCCGCCAATACACACATACAGAATCGTGGCCACTGCACCGAGCCAAAGTGCTGTCGTGTAATCCCAGCCAAACAGGCTTTCGAACAGACGCGCACCTGCGACCATACCGGAAGCACAGTAAATTGCAAAGAACACCAGAATCACAATGGCTGATAGTAAGCGTAAGATTCGTTTCTTATCCGCAAAACGGCTGGTGAAATAATCAGGCAGGGTCAGAGCATTGTTCTGAAATTCAGTATGGGCACGCAGACGGCCAGCTACCAGTAACCAGTTCAGCCAGGCGCCAATAATCAGGCCAATCGCAATCCAGACTTCTGACAGACCGGAAAAATAGATGGCTCCGGGTAAGCCCATCAGCAGCCAGCCACTCATGTCGGATGCACCTGCGGAAAGCGCAGTCACTACACTGCCCAGACTTCGCCCACCCAGAATATATTCATCAAAATTGGACGTCGCACGATAGGCATATAAACCGATCCCAATCATGGCGACGATATAAAACATAAAAGTAATCAGTGTTGGGTTAAGCGAGCTCATAGGCAGAGTATCCTTAAATTTTAAACATCATCATCCGGGATGATTTTTGAACTGCATTCACAGGGCAGTGATTCAAACATGGTTTAAAAATTACACTCTGTAACAGTTGAGCAGCTTTTGTGTATATTTTATGTAAATTAAGAATTTTCTCATATAAATGAAGAATTAGTAGAGGGTTATAAAATACAAAGTTACACATGGTTTTGAAGAAAAATAAATAATTTTAATAAACAGTTAAATTCATTGAACTTTTGTATTTTAATTACACAATTTTACAAAAATAACAACAATCTCGAATTAGACATATTTTGTTTCAAATCCTGCTTAAATCACTTCTATTTGTTTTTAGGGCCTCTCTTCATAGTGAATGAATGCCATTCTGAATGGTGCATCATTGCTAAGAGTAATATGACATGGACAATATGTTGCAAATAGAATCAAGTCGAATTGAACAGGATTTATTGGGGAAAAAACAAATTCCCCAGCACAGCTATTATGGTATTCATACTTTGCGTGCGATTGAGAATTTTCAGATCTCAGGTCTGGCAGTAGGTCAGCAAGCACACTTTATTCGCGCATTGGCGCAAGTTAAAAAAGCAGCAGCACAAACGAATTTACATTTTCAGAAAATATCAGAACAACAAAGTAGTGCTATTCAACAAGCCTGTGATGAATTAATTCATCAACCTCAGGACTGGCAGGAGGCATTTCCGCTTGATCCTTATCAGGGTGGAGCTGGTACTTCTATCAATATGAATGCGAATGAGGTTATTGCAAATCGGGCGCTAGAATTGCTCGGGCATCGTAAAGGCGATTACCATATCCTGCATCCAAATGATCATGTGAATACTTCACAATCAACCAATGATGTCTATCCCACGGCACTACGTCTAGCGACTTATACACGTCTGGATGAACTGCTTCATGTACAAAAATCGTTGATTGATACTTTATATAGCAAGTCATCAGAGTTTCAATATGTGATCAAGATGGGGCGTACCCAGTTACAGGATGCAGTCCCAATGACTCTGGAACAGGAATTCCGTGCTTTCGCAACCTTATTAAAAGAAGACCTGAAGCTGATTGAGCAAATGCGTCAGTTATTGCTGGAAGTGAATCTGGGTGCGACCGCCATTGGAACCGGCGTGAATACTCCAGATGGTTATGCCAAACATGCAGTACAAACTTTAGCGAAAATTACTGGCCTACCTTTAAAAGGCGCGGAAGATTATGTCGAAGCGACCAGCGATTGCGGCGTGTTTATTATTCTATCAAGCAGCCTGAAACGTCTGGCTGTTAAATTATCCAAGATCTGTAATGACTTGCGTCTTTTAAGTTCTGGCCCGCGTACCGGTCTAGCGGAAATCCGTTTGCCAGAATTACAGGCGGGTTCTTCTATCATGCCAGCTAAGGTCAATCCGGTTATTCCAGAAGTAGTCAATCAGATTGCATTTCGTGTGATTGGTAATGACCTGACTGTGACAATGGCAGCAGAAGCAGGGCAATTACAGCTTAATGTTATGGAGCCGGTCATTGCAGTATCCTTAAATGAATCCATCCAATTATTAACTCAAGGTATGCAGACCCTACAACAAAAATGTATTGCCGGGATTCAGGCCAATGAACAGAACTGTTTAAATGCAGTGATGCGCAGTATCGGGATTATCACCTTACTGGAACCACTTTTAGGTCATGCCACTTGTGATGAAATTGGCAAGCAATGTATTCGTGAAAATAAAACTGTACCCGAAGTGGTGCTGGAACTGGGTTTGTTAAGTGAAATTCAGCTGGATGAAATTTTTGCCTTTGAAAATCTGGTTTCAGAAGTCCCAATGATGAATCAATGGGAACAGGTATCCTGAAAGTTTAAGGATGAGCCGAATATAGATTCGTGCTGATTTTAACCATTTGCCTCAAATCCCGTCTGTGGGTTTGGGGCATTTTCATCTAGACTATATCGATGACACAATGAATTGAGTGCATAGCATGTTTGATAAAATCAGCAACTTATTTAAATCAAATAAACCTGATCCGGCTCAGATTTTTCTGGAAGAGAATCATATCCAATATGTAGAAGGGACTGGCTATATTGTGGATGGGATTAATTTAAATCAGGAGCTGGGTGAGCGACTGGAATATTTGTCTAACCGACGCATGAAAACTTTTGATGATTTAAAAGCGCTATATTCAACTGCAATGATCATTAATGAAAAAATTGATCTGGAAATTGCCAATCAGCGTTTTAATGCAAGATTAGGAAATACTGAAGAAAACCTGCTGCAATTCAAAGCAATTGTGAAAAAGTTGAATGACTATTATCGTAACTTTTTACGTGATAAAAAATAACTGAATCATAGGCTGATTTTATCCTATGCAGTCAATCTGTAACGACTGCATAAAAATAACGAAATAGCACCAGATCATCGTGATAGTATAAGCTTCATGTTGTTTAGACTTTAAAGCTATATACATGTTCCAACAAGAAATTTCCCAACTTAATTTAACAAAGCTCAAGGTAGGCGAGAAACGCTGGTTAGGCAATCTGCAAGGCTCGTCTACTGCATTATTGCTGAAAGAAATTATCAAGCAGCAACGATCGCGTCTATTTGTTATTGTTGCGCGTAATAACCAGCATTTGGGTCAACTGGAAAGTGAACTGGAATTTTATGGGATTAAACCGACCATATTTCCAGACTGGGAAATTTTGCCTTATGACCGTCTGTCACCGCATCAGGATATCGTCTCTGAACGTCTGGCAATTTTATCTAATATGCCCCAAGGTGGCGTATTGTTGCTGGCAGCTTCTACATTGGCACAGCGTGTTGCACCTACTTCATGGGTGCTGGGTGAACACTTCGATATTCGAGTCGGGCAAAAGCTGGATCTGGAACAGCAAAAGAAAAAACTGATTCAGGCTGGTTATCATCTGGTCGACACCGTTTATGACCATGGTGAATTTGCAGTTCGCGGTAGCATTATCGATATATATGCTTCAGGTCAGGATGCACCAATCCGGATTGACCTGTTCGATGATGAAATTGAAACCCTGAAATTTTTTGATCCGGAAACGCAACGTACTACGCAAACTCTAGAACAATTTACCGTATTACCTGCACAAGAATTTCCACTGAAGGAGGGTCGTGCTACTTTCCGTGACCGTTATGCAGAATTTTTCCCCACAGCTAATCCAAAGAAAAATCCAATTTATCAGGATGTAATGGATGGCATTGCTTCACCGGGAATTGAGTTCTACCTGCCTTTATTCTTTAGTCATGAAGCGATGCAAGGGCAAAGTACCTTAATTTCATACTTACCAAAGAATGGCATTGTCATTACAGATAAGGCGTTGGAGCAGAGTTTAGAACAGTTCTGGCAGGACGTAACTCGCCGTTATGAAGATCGCTGCCATAATATTGATCAGCCGATTCTGCCGCCTGAAGCACTGTTCTGTCCGACCAATCAGCTTTTAGAACAGCTAAATCAGTTTAGTCGCATCATTGCGGCACAAGAAGCTTTTGATGAGAAAGCCGGCGTGATTAATCTGGATACCCAGTTACCACCACGCTTGCCTGTTGATCCAAAACGTGAAAAGCCCTTTACCGAAGTCAAAAAATATATTGATGCGGCCGATCATCCGGTTTTACTGGTTGCTGAAAGTGCTGGTCGTCGTGAAACCTTAAAAGATGCGCTGCGCCCAAGTCTGGGCGATATTCCGACCGTAGAAAACTTTGATGCTTTTGTCGATTCTCTGCATGCGATTGCGATTACCAGTGCACCATTGGAACGTGGTCTGGTTCTGACAAATCGGATCAGTGTGATCTCGGAAAATCAGCTTTACGAACATCGTGTGGTCCAACGTCGTCGCAAGCGTCAGCAGGAAGTATCAGAAGAATTCCTGATCCGCAGTCTGACCGAGCTAAGCATTGGTGCACCAGTGGTACACATTGATTATGGTGTAGGACGTTATGCAGGCTTAATTACTTTAAGTATCGATGATCAGGACCATGAATTTCTGCAACTGGACTATGCTGAAGGCGCTAAAGTCTATGTGCCGGTGACTAACCTGCATCTGATCAGCCGCTATAGTGGTGGCGATCCAGATCTCGCACCGTTACATAAACTGGGTACGGATGCCTGGAATAAAGCCAAACGTAAGGCTTTGGAACAGATTCATGATGTCGCAGCCGAGTTATTACATATTCAGGCACGTCGTTCATCTAAGCCGGGCATCAGTTTTGAGGTTGATCAAAGTCTGTATATGCAGTTTGCTAGCGGCTTTGCTTATGAAGAAACACCGGATCAGGCCAATGCGATTGAAGCCACACTATATGATATGCAACTGGCAAAACCAATGGACCGTCTGGTCTGTGGTGATGTCGGTTTTGGTAAAACTGAAGTCGCCATGCGGGCAGCCTTTGTCGCAGTTCAAAATAACCGTCAGGTTGCGGTATTAGTGCCTACCACTTTGCTGGCACAACAGCATTATGAATCTTTTAAAGACCGTTTTGCGGACTGGCCAGTTCGGATTGAGGTGCTTTCCCGTTTCGGTTCATCTAAAGCGCATACCAAAACGATTGAGGGTTTAGCGGATGGCAAAGTCGATATTGTCATCGGCACCCATAAGCTTTTACAGGAAAATGTCCAGTTCCATAATCTGGGACTGATGATTGTCGATGAAGAACATCGTTTCGGGGTGCGTGATAAAGAACGTATTAAAGCCTTGCGTGCCGATGTGGATATGCTGACCCTAACAGCAACGCCAATTCCACGTACCCTAAATATGGCCTTTAGTGGTATGCGTGATCTGTCCATTATTGCAACACCACCAGCACGCCGTCTGGCTGTAAAAACTTTTGTGCAGGAACATACCAGCGACACCATTCGAGAGGCGATTCTGCGTGAATTACTGCGTGGTGGTCAGGTCTATTTCCTGCATAATGAAGTCGATACCATTGACCGTGCTGCAGAAAATATCCGGAATCTGGTGCCGGAAGCACGTGTCATTGTGGCCCATGGGCAAATGCGTGAGCGTGAACTGGAGCAGGTGATGCAGCAGTTCTATCACAAGGAATACAATGTTCTGGTGTGCTCGACTATTATCGAGACCGGGATTGATGTACCTAATGCCAATACTATTATTATTGAGCGGGCAGACAAGCTCGGTCTTGCACAGTTACACCAGTTGCGTGGCCGGGTTGGGCGTTCGCATCACCAGGCTTATGCCTATCTGTTAGTGCCATCCCTAAAAGCCTTGAAAGGTGATGCAGAAAAACGTCTGGAAGCGATTCAACGTGCCTCGACTTTGGGTGCAGGCTTTATGCTGGCCACCGAAGATCTGGAAATTCGCGGTGCAGGTGAACTTCTAGGTGAGCAGCAAAGTGGTTCGATGCAGGCGATCGGCTATAGCCTGTATATGGAAATGCTGGAAAAGGCGACTAAAGCGATTCAAAAAGGTAAAACGCCGAATTTTGATGCACCACTGTCTTTAACTGCGGAAATCAACCTGCATATGCCAGCCCTGATTCCGGACGATTATCTGGGTGATGTACATCAGCGCTTGCTGTTCTATAAACGCATCAGTAATACTGATACTCAGGAAAAACTCGATAATATCCGTATGGAACTGATTGACCGTTTTGGCATTCCGCCGCAACCGGTGAAACAATTATTTGCTGTGCATCAGCTACGTCTTAAAGCCGAGCAATTGGGCATCACTAAAATTGACATTGGTGGGCAGGGTGGCCATATCGAATTTGCACCAGATACGCCAGTTCAAGCCATGAGTATTATCCAGATGATGCAGAAACATCCGACATATTTCAGGATGGAAGGCGGTCAGCGATTAAAAGTGATGGTGATGCTGGAAGATTATCAAAAAAGAATCCAGTTCATCAGCGATTTACTGGATAGCCTATTAAAAGAGCTAAATTAATAGTTTTAGATTTTATAGAATATGAATATTCACGCTATATTTCATTTTTATAAATATAGTGTGAATATCAGCTTGTTTTCATATGAAATTATTTAAGCTAATAGTTTGCCGTTTTGTCCTTCACAATTCATACAAAATTGCCCTAAAGCACCCGCTTACAATACTCAGCCGCAATTGTATATGGTAGTATTAGCCATCATTCTAATTTTGCATCATTTATAAAGATATGTTTAGTTTGCATCCACAACTTGCTCAAGATACGTTTTTTGTAGGCGACTTTCCTTTATCAACATGTCGTTTGATGAATGATATGCAATTTCCGTGGTTGATTCTGGTTCCGCGTGTACCAGGCATTACCGAATTATATGAATTGAGCCAAGCTGACCAAGAGCAGTTTTTACGTGAATCAAGCTGGTTATCTAGCCAGTTAGCGCGTGTATTCCGTGCCGACAAAATGAATGTCGCAGCTTTGGGCAATATGGTGCCGCAACTGCATTTTCATCATGTGGTTCGTTATCAAAACGATGTGGCATGGCCTAAGCCGGTATGGGGCACTCCAGCAGTTCCTTATAGCAGTGAAGTATTGGCACATATGCGTCAAACCTTGATGCTGGCTTTACGCGGTCAAGGAGATATGCCATTTGACTGGCGTATGGACTAAGCGTTGACATACATTTTATGGTCCATTCAGGATTTTGGACTTTAAGAGAGTAATTGGGTGCAATTAGACGACTGGATTCATCAGGAACCAAAACAGTTTGAATATTTCCATCGGATGATGGGATATATCATGCTGTCTCTGGTTCTGATCGTCTATCACTACACGGAACCGGACACCAATTACCAGATTTTTGTTCCGTTATTTCTGGCACTGGTTTTGGTGATCACACCGAAATTATCCCGGTGGATGATTTATAAATACGACTATAATTTAAAACGTAATTTCTTCTTTGTTCTAGATGTGATTATCGTATCGGTTGTACTTGCAGCTGTGCATCTGGATCTGGTGTTGTCTCTACTGGCAGTGGTCACATTGCTATATACCGCCATTAATAACAAGATTTCGTTCATGATGGTGTCACTGGCTGGCCTGATTGGCACCATGATCTTTTATCTGTCTACCATTGGCATTTTTGGGTTTACCAGCTATTTCAGTCCCACCAGTACCGAACTCACCGTACTAGGTTTCATCTGTTTGATTACTTATTTTGGTGTCGGAAATTTCTATCAAAGCGGTCGTATGCAATATATGACCCAAAAGAAAAATCATTATTTTGACCAGATGAACCGTTATATGGAATTTGCTAACCAGCTCAGCCGTTATGCGCCAGTGCAGTTATGGCAATCCATCATGAAAGGCGAGTCTGAAGCTAAGATCGAATACAAACGTAAAAAACTCACGATTTTCTTTTCGGATATTCAGGAATTTACAGAGCTTTCTGAAACTCTGATTCCGGATGATTTGGCTTTCCTGTTGAATGACTATTTAAGCCATATGACTGAAATCGCAAAAAAATATGAAGCAACGGTCGATAAGTTCATGGGGGATGCCATCCTGATCTTCTTTGGCGATCCGCACTCTGATGGTGTAGAGCAGGATGCTAAAAATTGTCTGGAAATGGCGATTTCAATGCGTCAGCAAATGAAATTACTACGCGAACGCTGGATTAAAATGGGTTATCCGCCATTACATATCCGTATGGGGATTTCGACCGGTTATTGTCACGTGGGGAACTATGGTGCCAATCACCGTATGGCCTATACCATTGTTGGTCGTGATGCCAATCTGGCTGCACGCTTACAAAGTGCTGCGGAAGTTGATGAAATCCTGATTTCTGAAGATACCCATAACCTGATCAAAAATGATTATCTATGTGCACCTAAAAAGCCAATTTTCCTGAAAGGGATTAAGGCGCCGGTACGCACCTGGCAAGTGATGGAAAAATATGCCTTCCAGAAAGTTGAATATCAGCGCTGGTTTGATTATGAATATAAAGGTTTCCATTTACTGTTAAATCTGGATGAAGTGCAAAACTATGATTATCCAGAGTTGCTGCATGTGCTGGAGAAAATGATTAAACGCATTCAAACCCAACAGCAACTGACCAACTCTCAAGGAATTGTGAAATTAAAACTTGAAGATGAAGTCATTGAACCTTTGTCTGCTGAAGAAGCATTTCGAGCAGCTGAACGATCAAAAGTCATCTAATTTTTATGATTTAAATAAATGATAAAGACCATAAAAAAAACCACGCCTAAGCGTGGTTTTTTGATTGCAGAATCTTAGTGATTTTCTGAAGCATGGTTGATGGTATATTTTGGAATTTCAACTTCCAGATCTTCATCCACAATCTTCACTTGGCAAGACAGACGGGAATCAGGCTCTAAACCCCAAGCACGATCGAGCAGATCAGCTTCGACATCATTCATTTCTTCAAGGCTGTCGAAACCGCGACGAACAATTACGTGGCAAGTGGTACATGCACATGACATATCACACGCATGTTCAATCTTGATTCCGTTTTTCAGCATGCTTTCACATAGATTGGCATCTTGTTCAACTTCAAACTCAGCGCCTTCAGGGCAAATTTGCGCATGTGGAAGAACTTTAATACGTGGCATAGTCTTTACCTTAAATTAGTTTGAGTTTGACCAATCGTCGAGTTTAGTGCCTTTAAGGGCAGCATCAATATGTTGATTCATGCGCAGAGCAGCAAATGCATCACTATGTATTTTAAGCTGTTCTACTGCAGATTCAATGGCTTTGATATCTGTGCCTTGTAGCTCGGACTCAAGTCGTGCTTGCGCAGCAGTCAGTTCTGCCAATTGCTGTTCATTCATCAATTGAGCATCTACTTTCAATGCCTGAACCAGTGCTTCAAGTTCACGTTGTGCTTCCACCTTGGTTTCCTGCAAATGACGAAGATTCTTATCTTCTTCAGCAAACTGATAACCTTCTAACAGCAGACGTTCAGTATCTTCACTCGACAGACCGTAAGATGGTTTGATATCAATTTGTGCAGTCACACCTGAAGTCATTTCTTTGGCAGAAACGGTTAATAAGCCATCCGCATCCACTTGGAAAGTCACTTCAATGCGTGCCTGACCTGCGGTCATTGGTGGAATACCATGCAGGACAAAACGGCCTAAGCTACGGCAATGTTCTACCAGATCACGTTCACCTTGTACCACATGAATCAGCATAGCGGTTTGGCCATCCTGATACGTTGTAAATTCCTGGCGACGTGCAACTGGAATTGCGGTATTGCGTGAAATCAGACGTTCAACCAGACCGCCCATAGTTTCCAGACCAAGAGAAAGTGGAGTCACATCTAATAATAATGATCCATCTTTGCTGTTGCCAATGAGCTGATTCGCTGTAATTGACGCACCAATCGCAACTACTTCATCCGGGTTAATGGTGCACAGAGGTTCTTGGTTAAATACATCACGTACTGCTTTTTGCACGGCATACGAGCGGGTAGAACCACCTACAAGCACCACATTCTGAATATCATCAAGTTCCAGCTTGGCATCACGCATGACACGCTTGCATACGCTGATGGTTTTATCCAAAGCAACCTTGATGATTTCTTCAAAAGTCGGACGATCTAAAGTCAGGCTTTGGTCAAGCAGCTTTAATTCAACTGAGTCAGCATTAGATAATGCTTCTTTAGCTTTACGCGCAGCAGTAATGAAATGCGCATATTCAGCATCATCTAGGGTTTCGATATTAAGCTGTTTTTTAGCCCATTTTAGAATCAGGCGATCCAGATCGTCACCACCCAGAGCAGTATGGCCGCCAGTCGCTAATACTTCGAACACACCTTGAGAGAAACGCAGAATTGAAACGTCAAAGGTACCGCCGCCCAAGTCATAGATCACATAGTTGCGATCTGTGCTCAAGTTAGTTTCCTGATCCAGTCCATAAGCTACCGCAGCAGCCGTTGGTTCATTCAATAAACGCAGAACGTTTAAACCGGCCAGTTGCGCGGCATCACGTGTTGCCTGGCGTTGTGCTTCATCAAAGTATGCAGGAACCGTAATCACGGCACCATTAATCTCATTTTTTAAGCTGGCTTCAGCACGTTCTTTAAGCTGCTTTAAAATTTCCGCAGAAATCTCAACTGGCGTTTTACGTCCTTGCGCAGTTTCAAATGCCGGCATTTCATTCGCTTCGCCCACCAAGGCATAAGGATGCTGGAATTTAATATCTGCTTGGGAGCGACCCATAAAACGTTTTACGGATACAATCGTATTTTTAGGATCGGTGGTAATAAAAGGTTTGGCGTCATCGCCATATTCAGTGCTTTGTGCTGCATAATGAACGATAGAAGGAAGTAACACACGACCTTGTTCATCTTTGAGTACTTTGGCTTGACCTGAAAGAACCGTGGCAACCAAAGAGTGGGTGGTGCCTAAATCGATACCAATCGCAATGCGGTGTTCATGTGGTGCACTTGATTGACCTGGTTCTGCAATCTGCAAGAGAGCCATAGTGTTACATCCTTTGCACGTTAAAATTAAATAGAAAAATTAAAATTCATCATCAAGATCAAAGCTGTCATCATCTAGGAAACGGTCTTCCGCTTTGTCGATGTCTGCCATGACTTTAACAAAGAAACGCAGTTTACGCACGGTATCGCGAGCTTCACTCCAGTCTTCATCTTCATAGTCGATTTTGAACTCACGAACCAGACCATCAATCCATTGCTGAACTTCAACTTTCAGAGAGGAAAGATCTTCAGCCGATGAGGCTTCATCTAATTGTTCGCGAATTTCCAGCGCATCCTGAAGAAATTCAAAATCGCTAATAGACTGATCCAGATGATAGTCTTGTTTTTTTAAAGACAGTAAATAAGCTGCACGGCTATCAACCGCTGACAAAGCCTTGAATGCCTGGTTGATCTCGCTTGATTTAATCAAAGCCTGATCTTTATCTTCAGCTTTATCGGGGTGATATTGTTGCTGCAACTTTAAAAACTCTGCTTTTAAAGTGGCTAAATCAATATCGAGTGCTACAGGAAGATTGAACAACTCAAAATGATTCATGGGAGATAGAGTCCGCGATTAATATGCAAAAATGATTAAGCTTGATGACAATTAAAATAACTGCCTAAATGCAATTAAAACAGTGTATTTCACACTGTTTTAATGCTGAAAAAAGAGAATTATTGCTGCAATCAGACAGTGAATGACTCACCACAACCACATTCGCCTTTTTTATTTGGATTGTTAAATTCGAAGCCTTCGTTCAAGCCGTTTTTTACGTAGTCCATTTCTAGACCTTCGAGATACACCAGACTTTTTGGATCTACGAAAACTTTAACACCAAACTGTTCAAAGACCTGGTCATGAGTATCGACTTCGTCGACAAACTCAAGAACATAAGCAAGACCAGAACAGCCTGAAGTTTTCACACCAACACGAATGCCTTCACCCTTACCGCGACTTTTGAGGTAATTGCTGATATGAGTTGCTGCATTTTCAGTTAAGTGGATCATGAAAACTCCGTGAATCTTTCTTCAAAAAACGAATGATTAAGCTTTAGACTTCTTGTTGCGGTAGTCTTCAACAGCCGCTTTAATTGCATCTTCAGCCAGTACAGAGCAGTGCACTTTTACTGGTGGAAGAGCCAATTCATTTGCGATATCAATGTTTTTGATTGCTTGTGCTTGGTCTAAGGTTTTACCTTTTAACCATTCAGTCACTAATGAACTGGATGCAATTGCAGAACCGCAACCATAAGTTTTAAAACGTGCTTCTTCAATCACGCCTTCATCATTTACCTGGATCTGTAAACGCATTACGTCACCACAAGCAGGTGCACCGACCATACCAGTACCAACGTTTTCTGCATTTTTGTCTAAAACACCAACGTTACGTGGGTTTTCGTAATGATCAATTACTTTTTCGCTATAAGCCATGTTGCTTCTCCAAAACTCGGGGTCAGCCTTAATATAAATATGGGGATTAAAAATTTTTTATCAATGAGATAGCAGTGTAAATACAACTATCTCAGAGTCAAAAATTAGTGCTCAGCCCATTCAACTGTAGAAAGGTCGATACCTTCTTTGTACATATCCCAAAGCGGAGAAAGTTCACGTAATTTCTCAACAGCAGCTTTAGTGATATTTAAAACGTGATCGATATCTTCTTCAGTGGTGTACTTACCAAAGCTGAAGCGGATCGAACTGTGTGCAAGCTCATCAGAAAGACCTAATGCACGAAGTACATAAGATGGTTCAAGTGTTGCAGATGTACATGCTGAACCTGAAGATACGGCTGCATCTTTCAGTGCCATCATCAATGATTCACCTTCAACAAAATTGAAACTTACGTTTAAGTAGTTTGCAACGTTTTGAGTTGGGTGACCGTTCAGGAATACCTGTTCAAGACCTTGTAAGCCATTCCAAAGCTTGTCACGAAGGACACGTAAACGAGCTTGTTCAGACTGTAAATTTTTGCCTGCAAGTTCAAATGCTTCACCCATACCAACGATCTGGTGAGTTGCAAGAGTACCAGAACGCATACCACGTTCATGACCGCCACCATGCATTTGTGCTTTTAGACGTACACGTGGTGAACGACGTACGAACAGGGCACCAATACCTTTAGGACCATAGATTTTATGTGCAGAGAAGCTCATCAAATCGACTTTCAATTGAGAAAGATCGATTTCAACTTTACCCGCAGCCTGTGCAGCATCAACGTGGAAGAAAATCTTTTTCGCGCGGGTGATTTCACCAATCGCAGCAACATCAGTTGTCGTACCGATTTCGTTGTTTACCATCATCAGGGAAACAAGAATGGTATCCGGACGAATCGCTGCTTCAACCATTTCTGGGGTAATTAAGCCAGTTTTTGGTTGCGGCTCAAGATAAGTAATCTCAAAACCTTCAGACTCTAGCTCACGACAAGTATCCAAAATTGCTTTATGTTCAATTTTAGAAGTGATGATGTGTTTGCCTTTAGATGCATAGAACTGAGCCACACCTTTCAATGCAAGGTTGTCAGATTCAGTTGCACCTGAAGTCCATACGATTTCACGCGGATCAGCTTTTACTAAATTCGCCACTTGTTCACGGGCGTATTCAACTTTTTCTTCCGCTTGCCAGCCATAAGCATGTGAACGAGATGCTGCATTACCGAAGGTGCCTTCGAAAGTTAAGCATTCCATCATACGTTCTGCAACTTGAGGATCTACCGGAGTTGTTGCTGCATAGTCAAGATAAATCGGACGTTTCATGTCAAATACCTGTAACCGATAAAAGGGCTGAATCAATGTTTGCTGAATTTTGGCGTAATGACACGGTTTGTACGTTGTCACGGGCTACAAGGTCAGCAAGGGTGATTTTTGCGAGATAATCGGCAATGTGGTGGGAGAGTTCTTGCCATAAATCATGAGTCAAGCACATCGCGCCATTTTGGCAGTTGCCTTTATGGTCACAACGAGTCGCATCAACTGTTTCGTTTACAGCTTCAATAATTGCTAACACAGTAATTTCATCTGCGCTGCGTGCTAAATGATATCCACCATTGGCACCGCGAACACTCGAAACTAGACCATGACGTTTTAGTTTCGCAAATAACTGCTCGAGATAGGCAACAGAAATAGTTTGACGTGCTGCAATTTCAGCAAGCGTGATCGTTTGTTCAGATGGCTGCAAAGCTAAATCAAGTAGAGCAGTCACTGCGTAGCGACCGCGAGTGGTTAGGCGCATGATTCGATACACATGGTTAGACTAGATGTGTAGATTTTATGAATCCCGACTAAATTAGTCAAGTTATTTTTGTGAATGGCGAGCGTATTTAATTTTCTGAAAATGAAAGAATTACGCGCTGATCCAATTATACACTAATAACGCAATCAAAAGTACTGTGATTATACTAAAGACCATATTGATCCGCTTTTGACGGCGTTCCATACGTTTAATGCGGTTGCGATACTGTTTAACTTCAACTTGCAGGCTATTAATTTTAGAACGCTGATCTTCAATTTTCTTTAATAAAGGCGCAATACGTTTTCTTGATGAAACAATATCGGTCTCATCTGCCGGTGGTTCAGATAACCAGTGTTTCCAGTCGGACAATACTTTAGGTAAGGCAAATAAAGTCAGTAAATCACGGAACTCGTCTTTTAAAACCTGATTACCGTCAATTCGCATTGCACGAATGCTTCTGCGATTGCCAAAGATAAAGATCTTAATCAGATCCATTAAAGTAGTGCGAACATCCAGATCAATAACTCTGCCTGGTGCTTTATAGTCAAATAACAGCCCGTCTTTGGTAAACTGAACATAGAAATCAAAATATGGAATATAACTATTGATTTTTATTGTAATATTCTCATCTACAAACTTCTTCGCCTGAAGAGCAACAACACGGTCATGTTTGAGAATGAACGTGAATATTGTTTCTAAAACGATTAAAGTCATCGTAAGCAACAAATGTGGTTGATTTTGACTTTGTTGCGATTCACTCATATATAAAACCAATCCTTACCTGAAAATTAAAATGAAAAAGCATCCTGCTGAGTAAAAGATTTCAGGGTTAAATCAAATTAGACTTGAAATAAAGTGCTTTGTAGAACAGTTTAGCAAATCTATCAAGCCCTTAATTTGCTATTATGCGGTGATTTTGTAGATAATTTTATGATATTTGCATAGAAAATAAGCAGGAGTCGTGTACATGGATAAAACAAAAACGACACAAGATACAGATCAGGAATTGATTGAAAAACCAGTGAAGAGTAAGTCAAAGTCTGCTTCAGAGCGACGTTCAATGCTGGATTTTCGTAAATATACCAAGCAGATCTGGTTGGCTGGCCTTGGGGCATTTTCCCGGGCAGAGGAAGAAGGCAATAAACTGTTTGACTCGCTGGTCAAGGTCGGAGAAGAGCTAGAATCCAAAACAGTCGATATTGCAGATCAAACTGTGGAAAAAGTCTCCGAAAAAGCACGCGAATCTGTGACAGATACCAAAGATAAGGTTGAAAAACTGATCGACAACTCTGTTCATCATTCCTTGAATCGTATAGGATTAGTCACACTGAAGGATGTACAACATCTGGAGCGTTTAATTCTTCAGTTGCATGCCAAGGTTGATGAATTGACCTTGCAGCAAGAAAAAATACAGAAAGAATTATCGGAAAAAATACACACAAAATGATTTTCTTCATAATTCAATGTTTTTTTCGCATATATTTTGAAAAAAAAGAGGTTTATAAGTATTGCGTTTATACCTAAAGCATTGCTATAAAGGCGTTATGGTAGTTTAAACAAATTCTTGGACCTTAAATAAACGATATTAAGAGGACGTAGTTTTCATGAATAAATCAGAATTAATTGATGCAATTGCAGAGAAAGGGGGATTATCTAAGGCTGACGCAGGTAAAGCTTTAGATGCTACAATTGCTTCTGTTACTGAAGCTTTAAAAGCGGGTGATACAGTAACTCTAGTTGGTTTCGGTACTTTCGGCGTTAAAGAGCGTGCTGCACGTACTGGCCGTAATCCACAAACTGGTGCTACTCTTGAAATTAAAGCAAGCAAAGTACCTAGCTTCAAAGCAGGTAAAGGCTTAAAAGACGCTGTTGCTTAAGCTGCTTCAATCCTAAAACGCGCCTTCTTTGGCGCGTTTTTTATTGATAGATTTAATTGTTTTGATTAACACATTCATTCAATGGGTTTTTTCGGTTAAAATCCTCTGCAAATAAAATATTGGAATACTTATGGAATCTTTTCGTAAAGTTATTAAGGGTTGGTTGGGCAAGGTCTTGCTCGTTCTGTTTTTAACCCCTTTAGCGCTTGTAGGTATTGAAGGATATTTTAGCGGCGGGAATTCTGATGCAGCAAAATCAGTCAATGGAACTGATATCTCTAAACAAGAATTAGAGTCACTGACAAAATCATTCAAACAACAATACTTAAGTTATGCCAATGGTGATGAAACCTTATTAAATCAAAGCTTCATCGATCAAAAAGCGATGGATACCCTGGTTGCGCGTACATTGCTCTTGCAACAGGCTGAAAAACTCGGGATTAGCCTGAGTGACCAACAAATTGCACAAATGATTTCTCAGCAACCTTCTTTCCAGGAGAATGGCAAATTTTCTAATGCTTTATATGAAAATTACCTGAAATCAATCGGCATGACTAACAATGCTTTAGTAGAAAGTTTACGTAAAGATCATGCACTGAAAATGCTGTCTTCTACTTTTATGGATTATCCACTGGTCAGTCCGGTTGAGATGCAGCAAATTGCAGATCTGCAAACTGAACAGCGTCATATTCATATCGCTAGCGTGAATCTGGACAGCTATAAAAAAGCAGTAAAAGTATCAGAAGCTGATATTGCAGCATATTATGAAAAGCACAAATCCCAGTTCAAGCAACCGACTAGCGTTGATGTGGATTATGTGGTGATCAAGCCGAGCAATATTGATACTGCCAATGTAGCCGTCACTGATGCAGAATTGCAGGAAGCTTATAATAAATTTGTGGCTGACCAGAAGCAGAATGTGAAACCAGAGGTTAAACATATTCTAGTGACTGCAGATAGCCGTAGCGATGCTGAAGCCAAAAAACTGGCAAACGAAATTGCAGCTAAAATCAAAGCTGGTACCACTTTTGCACAAGCAGCAGCTCAATACTCTGAAGATCCTGAATCTAAATCTAAAGGTGGTGCTATCGCTGTCTATGAAAAAGGCGTGTTCGGTACTACATTTGATCAGACTGTTGCATCTTTAAAATCTGGTCAAGTTTCAGCGCCTGTTAAAACGGATTATGGCTACCATATTATTTCAGTCCAACTGCCTGATGTAGCAGTTCCATCGTTTGAATCTCAAAAAGCACGTTTATCTGAAGAAGTATTGACAGCGAAAAAATCTAATGCATTCTCTGATACGGTAAACAGTCTGAATGACATGGTCGTAAGTGCGGACTCGCTGGATGTTGTTGCTCAGGAAGTGAAGGGCGTTCAGGTTCAGAAAGCAAATGGTGTGACCCTTGCGACACGTGATCCATTGCTAAGTAATGCGGCTGTCAAAGTTAAACTGTTTAACGATGACGTGAAAAATGGCGACCGTAATGCATCTTCAAGCATTCAGTTAGCCAATGGTGATGTGGCTTGGGTAAAAGTTCGCAATTATCATGCAGCAGGGGAGCAGACACTGGCAGAAGCTAAACCAGCAGTAAAAGCGAAACTGATTCAAGATAAAGCATTTGCTGCGGCCAAAGCTGAAGTTCAAACTGCATTGAATGAGTTTAAAACCAAGCCTGCAGCATCCGTTGCGAAAGGTAAACTGGTATTTGAAGATGCAGGCATCTATACACGCGCAGAAGGTCTGCTTAAGCGTGATGTACAACGTGCAGCATTTAGCGTGCCAGCGCCTAAAGCAGGTCACTGGTCAGTAACGACAGCAAATATGCCAAATGAATTGGTGGTTGTGGCAGTTTCTGAAGTGAAGAAAAATCCGATCGATGTTTTAAGTGCAGAGCAACGTAGTGAGCTGGTGAAATTGTATCAACAGCTTCGTGGTCAACAAGAATTTGATGATTATACGCGTTACTTAAAATCTCACGCAAAAATCAAATAAGATTCGCTTTTAAAAAACCAGCCTACGGGCTGGTTTTTTATTTTCTTAAGTAAGAAATAATATCCAAAATAAGAAGAGAGCATATAACTCTCTTCTGAAATCCGGTCATTTTATTCCGCTCTAAAAATTAGCTCATAACCTGTATATTTACGGATATTAATCACACCAGTATCCAGAATCAGATATTGGCCTTTAATCCCTTGTAGTTTGCCTCGGATCACTGGAGTTTTATCTAAATTGTGAGATTTGATTTTTTCTGGATATTGCTCTATCGGATAGATGAACTCACGTGGTAATTCCTTATCTAAAACTTCAATATTCTCATTAAACTGCAAATTCTGATTAAACTCTTCACGGATAGTTTGGATTTTCGGTGCAAATTCTTCAATCAACTGATCGCGAACTTCAATCAGATTTAAAGGTTTCGCTTCACCTTTGAGTAATTTACGCCAGTCGGTTTTATCTGCGACTTGGGTACCAAACATCACTTCCAGTTTACCGGAAAGACGGCGAGAACCCACTTTCATGATAGGAAGGGCTTGAGTTGCACCCTGATCCAGCCAACGAGTCGGCATTTGATTGATCCGGGTAATTCCGACTTTTAAAGCACTAGAATTGGCCAGATAAACAATATGTGGTTGGAAGCAGACATTCTGTGCAAACTCATCTTCCCGGCAAGTGCCTAAATGATAATGGCAGGTTTCTGGTTTCATGATGCACATATCACATGACGCTTTAGTTTTAAAACATTTAAAACAGTGGCCTTGTGAGAATGATTTAGAAGTTTTTTTGCCGCAAGAAACACAATAGATATTTCCAGTCCATTCAATCTCGATTTCCTGACCTAACTGGAATGGAAGGTTAATTTCTGATCCATCTAATATTAATTTATATTCAACATTTGCCCGCTGGGTATTTTGATCAGTTACACTAAGGTCTGTAAGACCGACGTGCATTTTATGGCAAATGCCCTGAAGTTCCATAAAAAATTACTCACTTAAATCATAAGGATGCAGTCATGGCTGAACAGAATGTCATCACTTCAATGCTAGACGACTTCGCCAAAGAACAGCCAATTCATACTGCTATTTGTATCGGGCAGGATTTAACCCAATCTCAGTTTCAGCAATCTATTCAATGGCACTATTTTAACGTATCTGAGGTTTTAAATCTGCCTTTTCAACAGCGTTATGACCTGGCAGTAGTGATGCTGGACACTCCTGAAACCTTAGCATTGTCAGAACAGCAGAAGAGTCAAATTCTGGTTAAAATGCGTGATTTATTTGCAAAACGTCTGGTTGTGGTGAGTCGCTTGCAGGATGAAAAACTGCTCAGGTCTTTAGGTCTGACCCAGTTGATTGACAAGACGGTTCATGGGGCGGATTTTGCACTCTGGCAATTCAATATTTTAACTTATAAACATGTGCCAGACTGGTTTAACTCTAAATTCTGGGCTAACCCTGAAAACTGGGATAAATATCGCTGGTAAAATTGGAAAGCTAGGAAGGACTTATATCAGTATTGCAAATATTAACAAAATCCTGCATGGAAAATATGAACTCACACTCTATTCTGTAGAGAAGGCGTATACAGGAATGAGTTATGACCAATCTTAGTAGTATTGTAGAAATGCTGGCCAAGCAAGCTTTAGGAAATAACCAAGCTCAATCCCAGCAGCGTTCATCCCAGCAAGGGGGATTGGCAGATATTCTTGGATCAGTATTGGGTCATATCAATAATGCTAATCAGCAAAACCAGAATCAAAATCAGCAGCATCAAAACTCACAACAGCAAAACAAGCAAAATGGCCTAGGTGCAATTTTAGGTTCTGTACTCAGCCAGCTCGGCGGTGGGAGCCAATCTTCCGCTCGACCAAGTTCTGGACTGGGTGGCAGTTCAACAACAAAGACTTTATTGATTGCTGTCTTGCCACTGGTCTTGGCCTGGATTCAGAAACAGGGCGGTTTGCAAGGAGCATTGGATAAGCTCAAAGGACAAGGTTTAAATAGCCAGGTTGATGACTGGGTCTCTACTGGCCCGGGTGAAAATGCCAATGTCGATCCGCAGCAGGTACAAAACCTGTTTGATGACCAGGAAGTAGAACAGGTCGCAGAACAGACCCATGTGCCTAAACAGGATGTCTATAGCGCCATTTCTCAGGTCTTGCCGCAGATTATTGATTCACTGACACCACAAGGTGAGCAAACCAGCAAGCAGGAAGCCAATAATGATATTCAGAATGTATTGAATATGGTCTCAGGCTTGTTTAAAAAATAAATCTATCTATCCAATAAAAAATCCCGACTTTTAGCCGGGATTTTTTCTATTGAATTCTTTAAGCTTCTTCCAGATTCAAGCTAAAGAGTCGGTTGGATTTACAGATCTTCTTGGCCACATAATGCGATTTTCTAAGACGGATTAAAATAATCTGAGACTGAAATTCCAGTTCGCCAAATTCAGGTTCAACCTGAACATAGTGTAACTGACCATACTCATCCCGAACTCGTGCTTGGGCAGAAAAGCCAGGACGGGCATTACCGCTTGAAATTGTAGCTAAACGGCCTAATAGGTTTACATCATTCTTTTTATATTTAGGTGGAATAACCTGATCCAGACAATGAATCATAAATACGGTAAAGAAAATCGCAATGATCAATGCCGGTAGAATGATGTAATAGGCAGGTAAGAAATGATATTCCTGTGAATAGATCAGAAACTGAAGAAAATAGCCGGAAAAGCTAAAATTCATCAGGAAGAAAAAAACAATCAGGGTTTTGGAAAATTTGACATTTAGCCATTCAACATTCTGAAAGTCATATGGAGAAATGCGTTCCAGGAGTTGACTGGGTTTAAGCTTAAAATAGAAGGCAACTGTTTTTGCCACGCCAAGCAGAATGATGAACAATAAACTGAGATGAAATGGCATCAGGTTATAGTTAAGTAAAAACTCAGGCATGGCAAAATCCGTTTTAGCTATTATTCTGAAAGATAAATTCCGCCATCAGAATGCACGGTAATATCAACTTTTTCAAGTGATTGGCCTTGACAAGGTCCAGAAATACATTCACCGCTTTCGACTACGAACAGCGCGCCATGAGTAGAGCATTCAATAAATTCCTGATCACGGTCCAGAAACTGGTTTTCCAGAAATTCCAGTTCTACCTGTAAATGTGGACAAATATTCTGGTAAGCATAAAACGAACCATCACGCTGGGTAATAAAAATTGTATCCCCATTCGGAAGTTCAAAAGAGCGTGCTTCACGCTCTGGAATATCGTCAGTCATGCAAATTTTAAACATTAAGCACATTCCTTAAGAACATCTTTTAATAATGCTGTGTATTCTGAAACCGCCAGTCGTGGCCCAAATTGCGCTACCACTTGACTAGACACCAAAATTGCCAGTTCTGCTGCTGTTTTTAAGCCAAGACCCGCATTAAGTGCATATAAAAAAGCACCCGCGAAAGCATCGCCAGCCCCATTGGCATCCACTGCAGTTACAGCACGGCCCGGCACAGTAAAGGTTTCACCATTATTGGAAATAAGCGCACCATCAGCTGACATTGTAATGACAACGTATTGACTTAATTCCTTGAGTTTAGCCAGAGCTGCTTCGATGGTATCTGTTTCGGTATACATCAATGCTTCTTGCTGGTTGCAGAACAAGAGATCAACGCCATCTGCAATCATTTCATCCAGACCGGCACGGGCATATTGCACCATCGCAGGATCAGAAAGGGTAAATGCGATTTTAACCCTATTGGCTTTGGCAATTTCACGCGCCTGTTTTACGGCCTGACGTGCTGTTTCGGAAGTGGATAGATAACCTTCGATATAGAGCCATTTAGCAGTTGTTAAAGGCTGGAAGTCAATCTGTTCATCTGTGAGTTCAGCAGTAATACCTAAATAGGTATGCATGGTACGTTCAGAATCTGGGCTGACCAGAACCATACAGGTACCTGTTACGCCTTCACTAATCGATTGGGTTGTAGTTTTAATGCCAGCTTCATTTAAGCCATGCAGATAGATATGACCCAAATCATCATTACCGACACGGCAGGCATAGAATGCAGAGCCGCCCAAAGCTGCAAATGCAACTGTAGTATTGGCTGCTGAACCGCCTGAAGCCTGACCTTTATAAGTTTGAGTTGCTTTTAAGTTTTGATACAGAGTAGCCTGAGCTTCACCATCCGCAAGTTGCATGGTGCCTTTTTGCAAGTGATGTGCAGTTAAAAACTCATCAGAAACTTTAAATTCCTGGTCAATCAGCGCATTGCCAATCGCAAAAAGGTCAACAGTAGACATATCCAAATATCACATTAAAAATGAAAGTGCTAAGTTTACACGATTGCTCGGGTTTGCTGTAGTTCACTGAAACATTTTCAGAATACTTTAAAAAATACTGTAACTTATTCAGCTTGAATCTTTGGTCTAAGAATTGATTTATTTTTAAACGGTAGCGAGTGCAGCCATTGATTTAAAGGTTGGATTTTATTTATAAGATTAGAGTACCAAGCAGTTATACTGGTGCGACATTTGAACAATCATCTAAAACAGTGTGGGTATATGGATATTAAGATTGTAACAGCCGAGCAGCTCCCTGATCAGATTGACACTTTAGCGACACTGGCGCGTAAAGAAGGTTATGACCTGATTGATAAGTTAATTGAAGAATACCGCACTGGAAAAAACTGTTTCAGTCAAAATAATGAATTTCTGGCCTGTGCCTATGATGGCAATAAACTGATTGCCTGTGGCGGCTTAAACCAGCAATGGGGCGATAACGGCATTGAAGAAAGAATTGGCCGGGTACGTCGCTTCTATGTGCATCCAAAATATCGTCAACATGGTGTAGGTAAGCAGCTTCTAGCTTATCTGGAGCAGTTGGCACGACCATTTTATTCAGCACTTTGTTTACAGACCGATACCAAACTGGCCGCCAGTTTCTATCAAAAACAGAACTATGTCTTTGTTGAAAACCACCCGAGTTATAACTATTTCAAGTATATGATCTAGAGATCATTGCCAAACCTGATCATTTAAAAATCAGATGATCAGGTTTACTTAATTCGATCAAAATCCTCGGTTTTCTGCGTGAATAATTCAAACAACTACAGCTATAATGCGAATAATAATTTTTTAATTTAAGCATTAGGAGATCGCATGACTGTAGATGTCACTGAAACCATTTCTCAAACTGTACATCCTGCGTTTCAGTTGGTACGTCAACAACATGTTGAAGCTTTAGACATTTTAGTGTCTGAATATAAGCATAAAGTGACTGGCGCCACCCATTATCATCTGGCGACCAATCACGATGAAAATGTTTTTCTGGTTGCGTTTCGCACCCAGCCAATGGATTCAAAAGGTGAAGCGCACATTCTGGAACATACCGCACTGTGCGGCTCAGAAAAATTCCCGGTACGTGATCCGTTCTTCTTGATGATTCGCCGTTCGCTTAATACTTTTATGAATGCCTTTACAGCGGCAGACTGGACGGCTTATCCATTCGCAACTCAAAATGATAAAGACTTCCAGAACTTATTAGAAGTGTATATGGATGCGGCTTTCGCTGCGAACCTGAATCCGTTGGATTTTGCTCAGGAAGGCATCCGTATTGAACTGGAAAATGGCGAACCGGTATATAAAGGTGTGGTATTTAATGAAATGAAAGGGGCAATGAGCTCACCTTCAGATCAGCTTTATCATACTTTGGCACATCACTTATTCCCGGACACCACTTATCACTACAACTCAGGCGGCGATCCTAAAGATATTCCAGACCTGACTTATGAAGAGCTGGTGAACTTCTATAAAACGCATTATCACCCAAGTAATGCTGTATTTATGACCTTTGGTAATAAATCTGCTGCTGAGTTACAGGAACAGTTTGAAAATCTGGCGCTGTCTAAATTTGAAAAAGGTGAAACACTTTATTCAATACCAGAAACCCGTTTAACTGCGCCACTCAATGTGACAGAAACCTATGCAGTTGATGGGGAAGATCTGAAGGACAAGACTTATCACGTATTGTCATGGTTATTGCCAGAAGCGAGTGATATCAAGTTACGTTTAGGCTTGCGTCTCGTAGAAGGGATTTTGCTGGAAGATTCAGCATCTCCCTTACGTCATTACTTGGAAACCTGTGGTTATGCACAGTCAACTGGCCCATTCATGGGCGTAGATGATTCCAACTTTGAAATGACCTTCTACTGCGCGGTTCAAGGTTCAAACCCTGAACATGCTGAAGAATTCAAAAACGGAGTTTTCAAAGTTCTGGAAGAAGTTGCCTCTAAACCTGTTGATCAACAGGCAGTAGATGCGATCCTACATCAGATCGAATTGCATCAGCGTGAAATCAATGGTGATGGTACACCGTATGGTCTAAGCCTGATTTTAAGCGGCTTAAGCAGTGCAATTCACCATCGTGATCCAGTTGAAGTCTGGGATGTGGACTCTGCAATTGCTTCAGTAAAAGAAGAGTTGCAAGATCCAATGTGGCTGTCGAATCTGATTAAAGATCATCTTTTAGATAACCCGCACCGTGTTCAACTGACTTTAGTTCCAGATGCAACTAAATCTGCCAAAGAAGCGGAAGAAGAAAAAGCACGTCTGGCTGAAATTGGTAAAGCTTTAACTGAAGAGCAAAAAGCAGAGATCAATGCTCAAACTGAAGCGTTAAATATCCGCCAAGATACTCCAGATGATTTGAATCTGTTACCTAAGGTGGGTCTGGAAGATGTGCCTGCGGAATTGCAGATTGTTCAAGGCCAGTTGCGTGAGATTATCTGTAACCGCGTAGATACGCCGTTGAATCTTTATCATGCAGGTACCAATGGGATTTATTACCAACAGGTGTTGGTGAAAATTCCAGATGAAGTGGTGCAATCACCGTATTTCAACCTGTTGTCTATTTTAATGGGTGAAGTTGGTGCGGGTGAATATGATTACCTGCAATTCCAGCAACTGCAAACAGCAGTCAGTGGTGGTCTGGGCATGGGCGCTTCATTGCGTTCTAAAGTGGATGACAAAAACAAGATCAGTGCGTGGCTAACTTTAACGACTAAATCTTTGGCTAGCCATCTGGATGCGATCCGTCTGTTAAAAATCGGTTTCGAGCAGCTACGCTTTGATGAAAAAGGCCGTATTATTGAGTTATTACAACAGCGTAAAACTCGCTGGCAGTCGCGTATTTCCGGTTCTGGTCATAGCTATGCGATGCAAGTAGCATCACGTCAGCATAGTGCTCTAGCCTTGCGTGATTATCATAATACCGGTCTGGGTGCCTTGAACTGGCTGATTAACTTGGTCAATCACGCTGAAAAAGATCCAGCAGCTTATGACGCCATGATTGAGGAATTAAAACGCATTCATGCAGTCTTGCTACAAGCGCCAAAACAATTCCTGTTGGTGTGTGAAGAACAGCAGTCTGAGCGTCTGATTGAAGAAATTCAAAACGTGTGGGACAAACTGGAAGTGAATACTGCACCTGCAGAATTGACTCAGGTTGAAAAAGTTAATCATAGCAATGATGAAGCCTGGTTGATTCAGACTAATGTGCAGTTCTGTGCAGCAGCTTATCCTGCGGTAGAAGTTTCACATCCTGATGCTGCTGCCTTGATGGTATTGGCAGGCTACTTGCGTAATGGTTATCTGCATAGCGCAATCCGTGAAAAAGGCGGTGCTTATGGTGGTGGCGCAAGCTATGACGGAAATGCATGTTCTTTCCGCTTCTATAGTTATCGCGATCCACGCTTAGCAGAGACTTTCCAGGACTTTGATGCAAGTATCCAATGGTTGCTTAACGCACCTCAACAACCGCATCAGCTGGAAGAAGCCATCTTGGGTTTAATTGCCAGTATGGACAAACCGGGGTCACCAGCAGGTGAAGCGATTACAGCCTGTTATGCCTACCTGCATCAACGTACGCCAGCATTCCATAAACAGCTTCGGGAACGTTTGTTGCATGTCACTTTAGATGATTTGGAACGTGTCGCACAGACTTATCTGGTTGAACAGCAAGCTTCAAAAGCGGTGGTTGCGCCATTTGCCAAACGAGAAACTTTAGAACAACTCGGCTTTACAATTCAGCAAGTTCAATAAATAAAAACAATGAGGATAGAGGATGGCGCTTAATTCTATTAAGCGCTCAACTTTGCAGCTAGGCGTTTTGCTTGGCTGTGCAGTTGGGACGCAAGTTAATGCGGAAGATAAAACTGTAGCGAGTAGTCCGATGCCGGCAACGGCTGAGGCTTGCTCTGCGGTTGAAACCAATTCAGAACGCTTGGCCTGTTATGATGCGGTATTTAAAATACCGGCCGATAGTAAGCCTGATATTGTTTCTGAACGGCGTGCAGCCATAGAAATTGCGCCCGAACCCGACAACCTCAAAGCGAAAATTGAACAGACCGTTTCCAATATCTATGCTTCTGAAGGATCAAAGCTGACTCCGGCTTTATCCTTGCTGGATAGCCGTTGGGAATTGTCGCCAGAAAGTAAACTGGGTACCTGGAATATCCGTTCCTATCAGCCGATTTATCTGATGCCAGGATTCTGGACTTCCAAGAAAAACGAGTTTCCGCAAAGCGAAAACCCAAATAACACGGTTAAAGAAGACCAGAATTTGACCTCGATTGAAGGGAAATTCCAGTTATCTTTAAAAACCAAGGCGGTTGAAAATATTCTGGGTGATAACGGTGATCTCTGGCTGGGCTATACCCAGTCTTCACGTTGGCAGGTGTATAACTCGGAAGAGTCCCGACCATTTCGTGAAACCAATTATGAGCCCGAAGCCAGCCTGATCTTCCGTACCAATTATGATCTGTTTGGTTTGAACTGGCGTATGCTGGGATTGACGCTTAATCACCAGTCTAATGGCCGTTCCGATCCATTATCTCGTAGCTGGAACCGGGTAATGCTGAATCTCGGTTTTGAAAAAGACAACTTCGCCATGATGCTGCGCCCTTGGTATCGTATTGAAGAAGACCGGGCTGATGACAATAATCCCGAGATTAAAAACTATATCGGGCGTGGGGATTTAACTGCATTTTATCGTCATAATGCCCACGATTTTTCCCTGATGTTGCGTCATACGCTAAAAGGTGGAGATGATAACCGTGGTGCAGTCCAGTTTGACTGGTCATTTCCGATCAGTGGGCGTCTACGCGGTCAATTCCAGCTCTTTGATGGTTATGGTGAAAGTCTGATTGATTATAATCACCGTGCGACCTATGTGGGCTTGGGTGTATCCTTAATGAATTGGTACTAATCTGTTTCATGTAAAAAACCACGCTTAGGCGTGGTTTTTTTGCTTATACCTATTCATTTAAATCTTAACCAATCTGAATTTCTGAAGGCGGATGTTTAAGACGGCTTTTCTTCGGTGTTGCAATTAAATAGGCAAGGGTCAAAGGTCCTAGACGACCCGCATACATCATCAGCATCAGAATGATTAAACTCGCTGGCTGCAATTCTCCAGTGACACCACGTGTTAATCCAACTGTACAGGCGGCAGAAACCGCCTCAAACAGCAAATCTAAAAAATCATGATCGGGTTCTAGAATGAGTAAACTCATAAAACCGGTCATGACCAGACCTGCAGTAATACACACAACCGCTAAGGCTTTAAAAGTAGTTTTCTCAGAAATAGAATGATTGAACAAGCGGATTTCATCTTCACGGCGTAGAAAACTGATTACGCTGATCACCACAATAATAAAGGTACCAACTTTAATTCCGCCCGCCGTACTTAAGGAACCGCCACCAATAAACATTAAAAAAATGGTGACTAGACTTGAGGCATCGCTCATCTGGTCCATGGGCAGACTATAAAAACCCGAAGAGCGGGGAACAGTGGCATGGAACCAGGCATTGAGTGCCTGATCACCTACACTCATCAGCGCTAAAGTCTGTGGATTAGAGGCTTCTAATAGCCAGAGTACAATAAAAGCACTCAGGTTAAGGCCCATAATCGTCGTTAGAATCAGCTTGCTATTCGGGCTAAGCTTGCGCCAGCTTTTATTCTGTTTTACATCCATCAGAACCAGAAAACCGATCCCGCCAATGATATACAGCATGCTGATCGTAAAGGTCACGAAATACTGGCCGGAAAAGCTCATCAAGCTATTGGGGAAAAGGGAAAATCCGCCATTATTAAACGCAGAAACACTATAAAAAGCCGCATAAAACAGTGCTTCACCAAAAGGATAATCTTCCAGCCACGCCATGGTTAAAATTAGGGTGCCAATGGCTTCGAAAAACAGGGAATATAGGAATACCGCTTTAATGGTAAAACTGACTTTCTTCAAACTGGTCTGGCCAATAGATTCCTGTGCCATCACTTGCTGTCTTAAACCAAGTTTAGGTGACAGACTCATAAAAGCGAGTATGGCAAAGGTCATAAAACCGAGGCCACCACATTGCAGCAGGAACATAATCACGACCTGCCCAAAGGGTGTATAAGCTTCACCAACATTGACCACAGATAGCCCGGTAATTGTCACTGCAGAAGTTGCTGTAAAAATCGCTTCTAACCAGCTGATTTCAGTTTGATGCGCAAAGGGCAGCATCAGTAATAAAGAACCAATAAAAATCAGTCCGAGAAAACCTAAGGCCAGCAGACTCGGTGGACTGAGATTGACAATCCTGTTCTGGTTTAAATTTGAGCTTTTCATATGGCCTTAAAATGCTTGGACAAACGGCGTAGAGGCTCTAGTAATCCTTCGACCACCAGAATGTCACCTTCCTTAAGTAGCAGCTCAAGATCCACGATATGTTGTATTTCAGTGCCGCGTTTATGTAAAAGAACTTTAATTTCGGGAACCTGACTCATTAACTGGTGTAAGGGAGTGTCATGATGATCGGCATGAATCTCGATCTTGACAATATAATGATCATCTTCAAGTGACATATAACGGCTAACCATCGGGTAGCTGAGTGATTGTGCCACACGAACGCCCATATCTTCTTCTGGGTGAATAATTTTTTCGACATTCAGATGAGTCAAAATCATATGGTGGGCTTTGGATTTGGCTTTGGCCCAAATTTTCTTTACACCCATATTTTTTAGATGCAGTACACACAGAATGCTGGCTTCAATATCTTCACCAATCGCGACTACGACTGCTTCACAGCGCTGGATATCCAGTTCATCCAGGACATGCTCATCGGTTGCATCGGCAATCACCGCATGGGTAAGCTGATCGGAAATATTTTCCACATATTTTTTATCGAGATCGATTCCAATCACATCATGTTTCAGGCTGATCAGTTGAGTCGCTACTGTTGCACCGAAGCTGCCCAGCCCAATGACTGCAAATAATGCCATGCATATTTCCCTAAATCTTTTTATTTCAAATTAGTTCATGTCTAAGTGCGTATCTTAAAGATTTTTATAGTTTTCAGCTATCTGGCCTTACATAAATACTTCATACATTTTTTTAGCTGGACATAAAAAAACCGCCTCGAAAGGCGGTTTATATCAAACTGATTATTTCAAGAAACGCTGATAACCCAGGTTGTTGGTGATTTCTTCATATGGATAAGTAATGCTTTCCAATGTCTCAATCAAACCATCTGGATTTTGCTGTGCATCTTCTGCTTCCAGGCCGACCAGTACGCGACCTTCTGCAGCGCCGTGGTTACGGTAATGGAACAGGGTGATGTTATGCGTTGGGCCAAGACGTTCCAGGAACATTAGCAGGGCACCTGGACGTTCCGGGAATTCCACGCGGAACAGGCGTTCATTTTCAATATCGGCATGACCGCCAATCAGGTAACGGATATGTAGTTTTGCGACTTCGTCATCAGACAGATCATCAACATCGTAGTCGAATTTCAGGTTTTCATAGATTTCCTGACGTTCTTTTTCACCATTTTTCAGGCTGATACCGACAAAGACCTGAGCTGCAGAAGCATCACTTGAACGGTAGTTAAACTCTGTGATATTACGGCCTTGTAGTGCACGGCAGAATTTCAGGAATGAACCTTTTTCTTCTGGAATAGTTACGGCAAAGATAGCTTCTTTGCGTTCGCCGAGTTCTGTACGTTCGGCAATATAGCGCAGACGGTCGAAGTTCATGTTCGCACCGCAAACAATCGATACGATGTTTTTGCCTTGAATGCCGTGTTCAGCGACATATTTTTTGATACCGGCCAATGCCATTGCACCTGACGGTTCTACGATGCTACGGCATTCATCATAAGTATCTTTAATTGCTGCACAGACTTCATCGGTATTGACCAGTACCACATCAGGTTCAACAATTGGGCCAGAATTATCTGATTTTTGCAGACGGATCACATCAAATGGTTTTTCACCAATTTGTGCCACCGCAGTACCATCGGCAAATAAACCGACAGATGGAAGAATCACACGTTCATTGGCTTCTAAGGCCGCTTTTAAGCACGCGGATTCATCATATTCCACAGGAATCACTTTGACATGCGGAGCCACATCTCCCAAGTACGCTGCAACACCGGCAATCAGGCCACCACCACCAACAGCAACGAAGACATATTCTACATCGCGCCATTGACGCAGGATTTCATTGGCAATCGTACCTTGACCTGCCATCACCAGTTCGTCGTCATAAGGCGGAATAAAGGTCATGCCATCTTCTTCGGCACGTTGAATGGCATATTTGTTGGCAACGTCAAATGAATCACCATGTAATACTACTTCACCCCCTAAACGTTTTACTGCTTGGACTTTAATGTCGGGCGTGGTCTTTGGCATCACAATAATCGCGCGAATACCCAGCTTTTTCCCTGACAGTGCCACGCCTTGTGCATGGTTGCCTGCTGAAGCTGTGATAACGCCACGTTCGAGTTGTGATTTCGGTAATTGACTAATACGGTTATAGGCACCGCGTAGTTTAAATGAAAAGACCGGTTGTAAATCTTCACGTTTAAAGCGAATGTTATTATTTAAGCGTTCGCTAATTCGTGGCGCTGCTTCGAGTGGGGTTTCGATTGCAACATCGTAGACCGTTGCTTGTAAAATTTGTCGAACCAAACGAGACAGCATGTTAATTTTCCATCTAACAGTTTAAAATAAGACTCTATTGTAACAAACCACACGGCTTTGCGGTTTAAAATTACTGCAAAAGTCCAAATTAGTTGAGTGATGTCATGAGTCTATATGCAACCCAAGATGAGAAAAAACAAGCTGCAGCCAAAGCGGCTTTAAAACACTTACCAAAAGGGGGCATTTTAGGCGTAGGTACAGGTAGTACCGTTAACTTTTTAATTGACCTTTTACCAGAACTGCAATTGGAAGCTGCTGTTGCAAGTTCTGAAGCGACTGCACAGCGTCTGAAAAAATTAGGCATTGAAGTGGTTGATATGAATAGCGTGGGCGGTTTAGATGCCTATGTCGATGGTGCTGATGAAATTGACCGTCATATGCACATGATCAAAGGTGGTGGTGCTGCGCTTACACGTGAAAAAATCGTGGCGTCGATTGCGAAAAAATTCGTATGTATCGTCGATGATTCGAAATGGGTAGAGCAGTTGGGTCGTGATTTCCCATTACCTGTTGAAGTGATTCCAATGGCACGTTCAGCAGTCGCACGTAAGTTGGTGGCATTAGGTGGTGATCCTGCTTACCGTGAAGGTGTAGTGACTGATAATGGAAATGTTATTTTGGATGTGCATAACCTGAATATTCTGAATGCGCTTGAGCTGGAAAAAACGATTAATGACATTCCAGGCGTCGTATGTAACGGTATTTTCGCGATCAATAAAGCGGATATTGCGATTGTTGCGACCAATAATGGTATTGAAGAGCGTACAGCGATTTAAGAAATCCTCCCTGACCCTCCTTTTTCAAAGGAGGGAAAAGTCTTTAATTTGATAAAGCTCCTCGAAACTTCTATAAGTTTGAACTTCCCCCTTTATTAAAGGGGGATCGAGGGGGATTAGTAAAATAACGATTAAATATAAAAAATGATCCTAAACGACCTGCCCGAAATTCAAATCACCCGAAATGTTCGCTCAACACGTCTCAGACTGCGTGTAGAGGGTGATCAAATCCGTTTAACCGCACCTGTATTTTGTAGCAAAAAACAGATTCAAAATTTTATTGACCAAGCGGAAAGCTGGCTACTCAAAACCTGGAAATTGCAGCAGGAAAAAAATCAAAGTATTGATAGATCTTTACCAGCAGAATTGCAGCTTTTTAATCAGACTTCACCCATTCAGATTGTTTATCAAAGTCAGAAGCAGAACTTCCTTTTTGATGCTGAAATATTACAGTTGTCGATTAGTGATCGAAATCCTGAAGGATATTTAAAAGCTTTTATTATTTCTTATGCCAAAGAGCAGCTGTCTGTTTATCTGAACAAAGTAAGTCAAGAAACAAGATTATCATTTAACATTTGTAATGTTCGCCAGCCGAAAACACGATGGGGCAGTTGTTCGGCCAAACATGACATTATGCTAAATAGCGGCATCATTTTATTTTCTGAAAAAATCGTGCGTTATTTATGTGTGCATGAACTGGCCCATACCCGGCATTTTGACCATAGTCCACGATTTTGGGCAGAGGTAGCAAAGCATGATCCAAATTATTTAATTCACCGTAAAATTCTGAAAAATACTGTCATGCCATATTGGTGGGCAGCTTAAGAATATCTTTAAAGGAACGAGGATAGTATTTATTTACTTCCAAATAGCCTAAGCAATAGGTATCATCCTCTCAAATTTTTTAAAAACACTCAAAATAAAAGGGTAAATAAAAAACCATCAATCCCTAGTGAAACAGTTTAGAAAACCTCAAGTTCCTGTCATACTACAGCCCATAAAGGAAACATCTAGTTTGAGGTAATCATCGTGATTTCAGTGGGTATTGTGGGTGGTACAGGTTATACAGGCGTTGAACTTTTACGTCTATTACTGCGACATCCGAATGTAGAGGTTAAAGCACTGACATCACGTACTGAAGCAGGCCGTCGTGTTGACGATATGTTCCCGAGTCTGCGTGGACATACGGATCTTCAGTTTTCTGATCTCAGCCTTGATCTATTAAAATCATGTGATGTGGTATTTTTCGCGACACCACATGGCGTTGCCATGAAACATGCTGAAGAACTTGTTGCTGCCAATACCAAGGTAATTGACCTTGCAGCGGATTTCCGTTTGCAAAATCTGGCACAGTTCGAAAAATGGTATGGCATGGAACATGCTTGCCCAGAAGTGTTAAGAGATTCTGTTTATGGTCTGTCTGAGCTTAACCGTGACCAGATCAAACAGGCGAGTGTAATTGGTAATCCGGGCTGTTATCCAACGACGGTTCAGCTTGGTTTGGCACCAGTTTTAAAGGCGGCAGAAGCTTTGGTAAAACCAGAAAGCATTATTATCGATGCAAAATCTGGGGTATCAGGTGCAGGCCGTAAAGCCAGCCTGGGCATGATCTATTCTGAAAATGCTGATAACTTTAAGGCTTATGGCGTTGCGGGCCACCGTCACCATCCTGAAATCGTAGAAGCATTAGAAAATATTTCAGGTCAAAAAGGCGTGTTTGACCATATCCTGTTTGTGCCGCATCTGGTGCCGATGATTCGTGGGATGTTATCAACGATTTATATCGATTTGACTGAAGCAGGTCAGGCAGCTGACTTGCAGTCACTGTACGAGCAGTTCTATGCCAATGAACAGTTTGTTGATGTAATGCCAGCAGGCAGTTCACCAGAAACCCGTTCGGTGCGTGGTGCTAACCAGTTGCGTATTGCACTATACAAACCACAACCAACCAAGCTGGTGATTCTGGTGGCTCAGGACAATCTAGTCAAAGGTGCAGCTGGTCAGGCAGTACAGAACATGAACCTGATGTTTGGCTTTGCAGAAAATGCAGGCTTGAATAATATTGGTTTATTACCATAAAAAACGTATTAGAACTTCACACACATTTAGATTTGGATTTAAATGTGTGTCTTGAACAAAGTATACAGAGATCAAAATGCCGAATAATGAGTCAAACATGACGATCCAGGAACCCTCTACAAAGAAACCATTGATGAAAGGCAATACACCTTTGCTAATCGGTGCTGCTGTGTTGATTCTGGGTAGTGGCTTGCTGGGCTATACGGTCGGGCATCGGCAAGGTTTGACTGCGGTAGGTTTTGAGGCGGATGCGGAACAACTGGTTGAAGTGGTACAAAAACAGAAAACTAGTCTGGAAACACTGAATAAATCTCTGAATACAGCGGTTCAGGAACGTGATTTGGCCGTTAGCAATGCCAATGATCTTTATCTGGCTGCAAATAAGGCGCGTGATGCCCAGGAGCAGGCTGAAAGCGTTGGTACGATCTACCGCGAGATCTTGCGTCAACGCGGTGGTTTAGCATTGACAGTTCAACATCTGGGGATTAAGGCATTGCCTGATAATGCCTTCGAATACCAGATTGATCTGGTTCAGGTCAGCCCAGGCAAAAATCGTGCTTCTGGTACAGTGGAACTGCGCTTGATTAAGGGTACTGAAATTCTGGTCGTGCCGCTTGAAGATAAAAACTTTAATTTTGACAATTACGAACGTTTGACTGGTCGCTGGACCATGCCTAAAGGTTTTAAACCAGAATTTATTGAAGTGCGCCTCTCAGGGACTAAGCCTGTGATTCGCCGTTTTAGCTGGGATCAGGGGAAAGCTGTTGAAAGCCAGTCAACAGTCCTGTCAGAGATTCCAAAAACTGAAGCAAATGCAAATTAAGTGTGAAATAGAAATCGTATGCCAAGCAATAAACGTCCAAAATGTTTAAGTGAGATCAAAAATTCTTTTTACGAGTCCGGCATGGTTGATTGGCATATTAGCCCGCGTTTAACAGACGAGCCTTTTCACGATGATGACGCTGACCTTGCAGTCCAGACTGCACCTCCTGAACTGAAGCGTCCACCGATGTATGCAGTGGTATTATTGAATGACGATTACACTCCAATGGAGTTTGTAATTGAAATTTTACAACAATACTTTGCAATGAATCTTGACCAAGCTACACAAGTAATGCTAACTGTACATTATGAAGGAAAAGGTGTAGCTGGGGTCTATCCTCGAGACATTGCGGAAACCAAAGCGAACCAAGTCAATAATTACGCTCGATCTCAAGGTCATCCTTTACTTTGCCAGATTGAGCCGAAAGATTAAGGGGGTTGCATGCTCAGTCGTCAATTAGAAGTATCACTACGTTTGGCTGTCAGCATGGCTCGTCAAAAGAGACATGAGTTCCTGACCGTAGAACATTTATTATTAGCTTTACTCGACAATGATTCTGCCGTGAATGCCTTAAAAGCATGTGGTGCAGATATTATCGTTTTGCGTAAAGAATTAGAAGAGTACGTAGAACAACATACCCCTAAACTCGGTGAAAATAGTGATCAGGCACCTCATCCTACAGAAAGTTTTGACCGGATTTTGCAACGTGCAATTTTCCATGTTCAATCCAGTGGCGGTGATCGTACTGTAGAAGGCGCCGATATTCTGGTTGCGATGTATTCTGAGCGTGATTCTTTTGCAGTTTATCTGCTTAAACGTCATCAGATTAACCGTCTGACTTTAACTCAGTACCTTTCTCATGGTACGCGTAAAGACGAAGTACAGTCTGAAGAAGAAATTGAAGAACTGGACGGTGAATCGGCCTCTTCCAATAATTCTGGTCCGCTAGAGTTATATACGACAAACCTGAATCAGGAAGCTCAACGCGGCAAGACAGATCCATTGATTGGCCGTGAAAAAGAAATTGAGCGGGCAGCGCAAATTTTATGCCGCCGTCGTAAAAATAATCCCTTACTTGTTGGTGATCCAGGTGTGGGTAAAACGTCGATTGCTGAAGGTCTGGCTTGGTTAATTGTGAATGGCAAGGCACCTAAGCCACTGGAAAATGCTGAAATCTATAGCCTAGACATCGGCGCACTGGTGGCGGGAACTAAATACCGTGGTGATTTCGAAAAGCGTTTAAAACAACTATTAAATGCCTTGAAGAAAAAACCAGATGCAGTACTGTTCATTGATGAAATTCATATGATCATCGGTGCAGGTTCAAGCATGGGCAGCACCATGGATGCATCGAATCTAATCAAGCCTGCATTGGCAAATGGTTCATTGCGTTGCATCGGTTCAACCACATTCCAGGAATACCGTCAGGTCTTTGAAAAAGATCATGCCTTGTCACGTCGGTTCCAAAAAATAGATGTGAATGAGCCTTCGATTACAGAAACAATTGATATCTTGCGTGGCCTGAAATCTAAATTTGAAGATTTCCACCATGTGCAGTATGACGATCAGGCACTGGTTTCTGCGGTTGAACTGTCAGCGAAATTTATTAATGACCGTTTCTTGCCAGATAAAGCGATTGACGTGATTGATGAGGCCGGTGCACAACGCCGTTTGAAAGCTGAGCAAGATGACAGCCTGATTACAGTTGAAAACATCGAAGACATTGTGTCCAAGATTGCCCGTATTCCACCGAAAACGGTTTCTAAAGATGACAAGTCTGTACTGGAGAACCTTGAGCGTGATCTGAAACGTGTGGTCTTCGGCCAAGATGAAGCAATTGAAGCTTTAGCTTCTGCGATCAAACTGTCTCGTGCAGGTTTGAAATCGCCTGATAAGCCAGTCGGTAGTTTTGTCTTCGCAGGTCCAACGGGTGTAGGTAAAACTGAAGTCACCAAGCAATTGGCGAAAATTTTGGGTGTAGAGCTGGTACGTTTTGACATGTCCGAATACATGGAACGTCATGCAGTCTCTCGTCTGATCGGTGCGCCTCCAGGTTATGTTGGTTTTGACCAAGGTGGTTTGCTGACCGATGCGATTCACAAAAATCCGCATTGTGTATTACTTCTAGATGAGATTGAAAAAGCGCATCCAGATGTATTCAACTTGCTATTACAAATCATGGATCATGGTTCCTTAACGGATAATAATGGTCGTAAGTCCGATTTCCGTAATGTGGTACTGGTTCTAACGACTAATATTGGTGCGGAAAGTATTTCCCGCGTCAGCATTGGTTTCATGGAACAGGACAACAGTAATGATAATCAGGAAGCGATGAAGAAAGCCTTCTCGCCAGAATTCCGTAACCGTCTGGACGGTGTAATTCAGTTTAAGGCATTGCCGAATACCATTATTGAAAATGTCGTGGATAAATTCCTGACTGAACTTCAGGCACAACTGGATGAGAAGAAAGTGGTGCTGGAGGTGGATCAAAGCGCACGCGAATGGATGGCTGAAAATGGCTATGACCGTTTGATGGGTGCTCGACCAATGCAGCGTCTGATTCAGGAACATCTGAAAAAACCACTGGCTGAAATGATCCTGTTTGGTGAACTGGCTGAAAATGGTGGTAACGTTTCAGTTTCTGTGAAGAAAGAAAATGGTAAATCTGTCGGTCTGAAACTTGAAGTCTTCGAAGATCAGACTGCTGAACCAGCTTAATCATTGAATAGATCATCATCAGACCCGTGTTCGCACGGGTTTTGTTGTTTTATTTGCCCTTAATTTATGTACTCTTGGTTTAAAGAGTTTCTGATTTAGCGGAATATATGGATATCCAAATTAGCAAACTTTTAACTACGTTTTTTCTATTTTTATTAACAGCATTGATGGAAATTTTGGGCTGTTATTTTCCTTACCTGATTTTAAATCAGGCGAAGAGCCAGTGGTTATGGGTTCCGACGGCATTAGCTTTAGCTGCTTTTGTCTGGCTTTTGACTTTGCATCCAGCCGCTTCTGGGCGTATTTATGCCGCCTATGGGGGAATTTATATTTTCTCAGCATTGATGTGGCTGAGATTCGTTGATCAGATCAGCCTTTCACGTTGGGATCTGCTTGGGGGAATCGTGGTCATTCTAGGTGCATTAATTATTATTTTACAGCCGCAAGGTTTGATCCGTTGACCGTCTGTTTATATTTACCAAAATAGAATTTATCAAAATATAAAAGGCAGCTAAAGCTGCCTTTATTGATTCTAGACAAGATTATTTTACATTACAGTCTTTCTGGGAGAGGTCAACATTATAAGTGTGTGTTTGGGAGCTGAGACTAAGTTCGATTTTATAAGGATTGACGATCTGATAGCGATGTTCAAAAAAGATCTGGCAGTTATTTAGAAGATTATTACGAATCACTTTAAGAACTTCTTTACGGCCTAAGTCTTTCTCAAACTGGCTAAAGTCGGGTGTCGTGATCATGCCTTTAAGCGTGGTTTTATTGGCTGTAAGTTGTAACTGCTCTATGATTGTATTCTGATCGATCTGTAGCGGTAAAGTCTTGGAATCTTCCGCACTTAGCACGGTAAGCAGCTCGTTCAGCTCAGCTTTTTTCTCAATTTTAAACTTGCTGTCCAGAATGCCTTTTCCTTGGAGATACTGGTCGAATTCAGAAGCATACACCGGTAAAGCAGCACTACTAAAACCTGCCAGGAGTGCCAAAGTCCAATATTTTTTTTGCATTGTATCGCATCACTTTTTATGTCATTTCAATTCTGATTATAAGAGCTGAAACAAAAAAAGCACCAGAGATTGGTGCTTAATTTGTGAAGATTTTTTGAAGGAATCAGTCTTTTTTCAGGTTTTCATTCAACAGGAATTCAACCAGTGCTTTTTGTGCATGAAGGCGGTTTTCTGCTTCATCCCAAACCACAGCATTTTTGTGATCCAGCATGTTTTCAGAAATTTCTTCACCACGATGCGCAGGTAAGCAATGCATGAACAGGCAGTCTGGGTGTGCAAGATCCATTAGGCGTTCATTCACCTGATAATCTGCAAAAGCTTTTTCACGGATTTTCTGTTCTTCTTCCTGGCCCATACTTGCCCAAACGTCAGTGACGATCAGGTCGGCATTGACTGCTGCATCTTCAGCAGTATCGACCAGTTCTACACAGTGTGCGAATTCAGACAGGAACTGTTCTTGAGGCTCATAGCCTTTCGGTGCAGCCACTTTTAGCTTGAAGCCCCACATGTGCGCTGCTTCGATATAAGAGTTACACATATTATTGCCATCGCCGATCCAGGCAACAGTTTTACCTTCGATCGAACCGCGATGTTCCAGATAAGTCTGCATGTCAGCAAGTAACTGGCAAGGGTGATGATCATCAGTCAAAGCGTTGATCACTGGAACTTTTGAATAAGAAGCAAAACGTTCTACGATATCGTGACCGAAAGTGCGGATCATCACAATATCCAGCATGCTGGAAATCACACGTGCAGAATCTTCAATTGGCTCACCGCGACCCAGTTGGGTATCGCGTGAAGACAGGAAAATGGCGCTACCACCAAATTGGCTCATGCCAGCTTCAAACGAAACACGCGTACGGGTACTCGATTTTTCAAAAATCATGCCCATCACTTTACCAACAAAGGGTTGGAACACTTCATTGTTATGCTGTTTGCGCTTAAGCTCAATTGCGCGTTGCAAAATCTGGTTAAGTTCTAAAGTTGATAAATCGCGTAAGGTGAGAAAGTGACGGAGAGCCATTCGTTACTCCACAATAATTGCCGAAAAACTCGATCAACAATCAGTTGTTGGTTAGTTTAAGAAAAAATACGGAATCGGCTAATATACTATAAGCAATGAAAAATGCAAAAAAAACTAGACTTTTTGATGACCGTCTAAAAATCGATCCACACAATAACTGATGTATTTGTCGATTTCCTGATCATCTTCCTGTACCGGAATTCCCATCAGAATCCGCCATTCCAGATTACGCAAGATGCCAAAATATAACTGGGCCGAATATTGCGGATTCTCGCAATGCAATAAACCTTGCGCATCTGCTTGTTCTAAAGCCGTGGCAATCGCACTTTGTACATGTACTGGGCCTCGTTCATGAATATGCTGCGCGAGTTCCGGATTACGCTGACTCTGTTCCAGCACCAGACGCATAAAGGCTGAATTTTCCGGTTGCATGATCTGATGATAAAAATTAAGCAGCGTATGTACCAGATAACTACGAAAATCCAGAGCCATCAGCTCGATCGGAATACTGATATCTTCAAAAAACTTGATACGACGATAATCGCAAATGGCCTTAAACAAGCCTTCTTTGTTGCCAAAGTACTTGTAAATAGAAGCCTTGGAACCGCCTGCATGCTGGACAATATCATCAAGAGAAACTGCATCATAACCATGTTCCAGAAACAGTTCGGTCGCAGAGATCAGCAGCGCAACGCAGCGCTCATGACCACGTTTGGTTTGTGGCAGATCTTTGGCGAGTGGTTCCAGATGAACAAGGTTTTGCATAGAGGATGGTATATCAACAGGTTATATAAACTTGGTAGTTCATCATAACAAATATATCCGCAGATTTCACAATCGGACCGGATGAAGGCGGAATTTATTCAGTGAATCAAGTAAAACTTAAAAGTTTGACTAAAGTTTTAGAGTTTTTATTCTATTGGCTTATAGCATCATGGTTTCAAATCGGTATACTCAAATCTCAATAATTATAGCCAAGACTGTGGAAGGGAAGATGACAGAACAAATGTCTGCAGGTTTAAAGTTTAGACAAGCGCTTGAAGTCGAAAAACCATTACAAATTATGGGCACAGTGAATGCCTATGCTGCCATGATGGCCAAACAGGTCGGCTATAAAGCCATTTATCTCTCTGGTGCCGGTGTTGCCAACTATTCTTATGGTCTACCTGATCTAGGCATGACCAGCCTAGATAATGTTCTGGAAGATGTGCGTCGCATTACTGAACGTGTGGATACACCCTTGCTGGTTGATATCGATACAGGCTGGGGCGGTGCATTTAATATCGCACGTAGCATCAAGCAGATGATTGCTGCTGGCGCTGCAGCTGTGCATATCGAAGACCAAGTTGCACAAAAGCGTTGTGGTCATCGTCCGAATAAGGAAATTGTGACCCAACAGGAAATGGTTGACCGGATTAAGGCAGCTGTCGATGCCAAAACCGATTCAAACTTTGTGGTGATGGCACGTACCGATGCATTACAGAAAGAAGGTCTGCAGGCAGTGATTGACCGTGCTTGTGCCTGTGTCGAAGCAGGTGCAGATGCCATTTTTGCTGAGGCAATGACGGATATTACGATGTATCGCACCGTATGTGATGCAGTTGGTGTCCCAGTATTGGCCAATATTACCGAATTTGGTGATACCCCATATTACACCACTGAAGAACTGGCTGAGCAGGGTATTCGCATGGTACTTTACCCGCTATCAGCCACCCGTGCGATGCAAAAAGCGGCACTGGAAGTGATGCGCTCAGTGCGTGAAAATGGTACACAGGTGCATGTTCTGGATAAAATGCAACCGCGTAAAGAATTATACGAATTTTTAGATTATCACAGCTTCGAAAACACATTAGATAAACTGTTCAAGCAGGAGAATTAAAACAATGGCTGAAGGAAAAGTACTCACTGGCGCAGGATTGCGCGGACAAGTCGCAGGCAAAACTGCACTTTCAACAGTAGGCAAAAGTGGTGCAGGCCTGACCTATCGCGGCTATGACGTACAGGATCTGGCAGAAAACTGTCAGTTTGAAGAAGTCGCTTACCTGATTTTCTTTGGTGAATTACCAACTTCAGAACAGTTGGCAGCCTATAAAGCAAAACTGAAATCTTTGCGTGTACTGCCACAAGCATTGAAAGAAGTACTTGAGCGCATTCCAGCGGACTCACATCCAATGGATGTGATGCGTACTGGCGTATCGATGCTGGGCAACCTTGAAACTGAACAGTCTTTTGATCAGCAACAGGATGTTGCAGACCGTATTCTGGCGACGCTACCAGCAATTATCTGCTATTGGTATCGCTATAGCCATGACGGCGTACGCATTGATGAAAATACCGATGATGATTCAATCGGTGCTCAGTTCCTTCATTTGCTACATGGCAAGAAGCCAAATCAGCTGCATGAACAGGTGATGAATGTATCCCTGATTCTGTATGCAGAGCATGAATTTAATGCTTCAACCTTCACAGCGCGTGTTTGTGCATCAACTTTGTCTGACCTGCATTCATGTATTACCGGCGCAATTGGTTCACTACGGGGTCCATTACACGGCGGTGCCAACGAAGCGGCAATGGACATGATTGAAAACTGGAAATCTCCAGAAGAAGCCGAGCGCAAAATGCTGGGCATGCTGGAGCGTAAAGAAAAAATCATGGGCTTTGGTCATGCGATCTATAAAGACAATGATCCGCGTAATGGCATTATCAAGCAGTGGTCTGAAAAACTGGCAAAAGATGTGGGTGATACTGTGCTCTATCCAGTATCAGTACGTTGTGAAGAAGTGATGTGGCGCGAGAAAAAACTGTTCTGTAACGCAGACTTTTTCCATGCTTCTGCTTATCACTTTATGGGTATTCCAACCAAACTGTTTACGCCAATCTTTGTGATGTCACGCGTCACAGGTTGGGCGGCGCATGTGATGGAACAACGTGCAGATAACCGGATTATCCGTCCGAGCGCGGATTATACCGGTCCAGAATTGCGTAAAGTGGTTCCAATTGCTGAACGCACTTCTGCTGCGTAAGCCAGAGATATTCTAAATATAAAAAATAAGGTCTCCACGAGACCTTATTTTTTTTCTGATTATTTATTGACGTTGGTTTAACGACTTAATAATGCTGGATCTTCAATATGATAACCGGTTTCGAATGGGAGGCCTAAGTATTTTACCGTCACCAGTATTTTATTCTGTTTCGGTACTTTATAAGTCTGGTTTAATCTTAAATCTGCTTTATAGCTGACTGCTTGTTGAACAGGACTTTTATACTGGCCAGATTGCACTCGATATTGATAAGTCCATTTTGGGACTTTCTGTTTAGGGTCATGCCATGCAGGGGCGGTACCTTTGCTGGTCTTTAATAGCTTAAGCTGGATGGCTTGCTTTCTCAGTGGTACCAGCGGAATTAGTCGCTTTTTAATTTTGGCAATTTCCTGGTTAAACTTACGGCTGTCCTGATCGTAGTCAATCTGCTTGGTTTTTGGATTGATATACAGGGAGTTCACCTGAATTAACTGATTCGGAGTTTTGGATTTAAAATTATAATAATACAGTTGAGGTAGGCGTCCGCGACCATCGAGATAATGCCGCAACAGATAAAGTTTCTGGTCTTTGACTTCATAACCCAAAACTTCAATATTCTGTGGGCCACCAACAGTGGCGAAAGCGGATACAGGAATACCAAGGGCGAGCAAAAGGGCTGCAATTCTTATTTTCATCACTGATCAGGCCTCATTAAAAAAACGTACTTTTATAGAAATAATTTAACTATAAATACAGTAGAAATAATGAAGTTTGATCAGCACTCAATATAAACAGTTTTAGCTTTAGGTGTTGAGTAGATTAATCATGTCATGTGCGATGACGGCTGCCAGTTTATTGAGACGTTCCTGTGGAGTACCTTTAATATAATACTGGAACTGGTGAGTCTGAAGACCATCATAAACAGCGGCAAAGAAAGTACCTTCCGGCTTATCTGGGGTCGCGCTACCGCCTGGTTTAAGCAAGCCTGTACAAGCAATAATCCAGTCAGCTTCCTGAAACATTTTTTTGCCTGCCTCAGCCAGAGCAACCGTTACAGGCATGGATTCAGCTGAATGGGTACTAATCAGATTCGGAGAAATTCCCAAGACATTAATCTTCACAGACGGATCGTAGCACACTAGACCACCCAGCAAGATTTCAGCACCTTCATTTTTGCAAATTGAAAACTGACTGGTTAAATAGCCAGAACTTGCACTTTCAATAAAAGCAATCTTGATGTTTCTTTGTTCCAGCAGGCCACAACATGTTTTAATCATAATGTCTATTTTGTCTTAGAAGGTAATCCTTATTCCAATGTAGTCCCATTTTGCTTTTGTATCAACTGTGAGATTATTTCTTTATTATGATGAAAGGTAAAATATTTTTGTAATTTTAGTATTCCAAACGTAAGTTTGGCAGTTGTTAAACTGATTGCTTAATGCTTGGACAATATTTGAAATTAATGGTTTTAACTTGCTCTGATCAGTGGTAAAAATAAAAATAAAGTGCGTAAGGAAAGTAGGTTGTAAGAATGAAAACCACAGTAAAGTATTCCGTATTAAAAAGTCTAGATTATCAACTGGGTACTCCTTTATTTCAGGAAGAAATTGAGGCAGATGGTCAATATTTTGATCAGATCCCAAGCATCATTCATTACCAGAATTTAAAGTTTAAAGTCAAAAGCAAAGAATTAAAGCGTTTATATCTGGCCGAAGAGCAAGAAGAAAGCCAAACCATTATTGTAAAAGTGGTCGCAATCTAAAAATAACTTATTAAAAATAAGCCTCTTAAAATAAGAGGCTTATTTATTGGATAAAGATCGTTAAAATAAAATTTGATTAGATTTAATAAAAAAATCTAATAATAATTTTAAAAATATAAAGTCAAGGTAAATTGGCAACTGAAAAGGCCTTATTTGTGATTCTATGTAATATATTCTGCTATTTAAAAATGGTTTTTTTCGTTTTTATATTTAATGATCTAATTTTTAGAAAATTAGGTTAAACATGGGCGAATTCAAACATGAGGTGCGACAGTTTCAAAAGCCTTATGATAATCAACAAGCTGAGCAAATTTCTCTAATGGTGTAAGCCAATCTAACGCTTTTCTAGGACGAGTATTCAGTGACATGGCGA